>JASFSD010000311.1:0-4165 GCA_050114575.1 Gammaproteobacteria bacterium
ACTCGGCGAGCGCTCCGGTTACGAGGGTCATCGCTATCAGGATTCGCCACGGGACGGCAACTTTCGGGTTCTTCATCTTTCTGGTCTCCACGAAACGTCATCGGCGAAAGGCTCCAGGTCACACTGATTGCCGATTCGATCTTGAGCGTCCAGAAATCAAGATGAGGGCAACAGATCCAGGCGGTCACTGCCTTGCGGTCGGTTGTTACGGTGTGGAGTCCCAGTCGGCGCGGGGGACTGTTAGACCTGGACGCCGCCGCAAGATGCAACGAAAAGATGCCTTGGCACCTGCCCACTACCGGCCCGTTAGAGATACTGTCGGGGCCAAGTGGCGTACGCCCACTTTCGGCGACCCATCTCATGCTTCGTGTTGACTGTGTGAGATCAGGCGCCAGGCTTCGAACCACTATAGCTCCGTCGGTCCCGTTGCGCCAGCCGAGGCGGACCCGCGGCCGGCAGTTGGGCTCGTCCTTGGGGCGTTTCAGGAAGCCTGTTGTCCCGCTGCACCGACCCGTGAACGGCCCTGCATCATCAGGCCGGCGCCACGTTTCTCGACATGAGTCACGACGGCCTTGCGACGATGCAGTCGCACGGTGTTACCGAGATTTACGGCAAACACCAGATCGACCTGGGATCCGGCGGGCAAACCCAGCGAGTTGATCCGGACGAAGACGCCCATTGCGGAAAGGTTGATGGCCCGGCAACGGATCGAGCTCGACCCCGGCGCCGAAAGATAGACAGTGGTCGAAACCTTGTTTCTCTCAAGTAGACGGCGTTCCATGAGTCGCGGCTCCCTCTGCTTTCCCGGTCAACGTCACGCATCAGGCGGTCCCAGTCGCCCGTTGCATGAACCAAAATGTATAGGCAGCGGGCCGGAGGGTGGTAGAAGGATCTTGCCAATCTGTGGGAGAAAGCGCGTCGCGATAGACGCGACTCACATTTTCACGGTTAAGGTAAGCACCTGGATTTGTCATTATGCAGCGAATCGGCGAGGACTCCCTGGCGTTCGCAGTGGCGAGTCACGATCGCCGCGTGCGCTATTCGGATCGATCGGGAAATTTGGAGCGGGAAACGAGGCTCGAACTCGCGACCTCAACCTTGGCAAGGTTGCGCTCTACCAACTGAGCTATTCCCGCTTCGGGAAGCCCACTATTCTAGATCAGTACCCCCGCCGGGTGAAGCCCATCTGTATGCCGACCTGCCGCCGGCGATCAGTGGTCCAGATACTGATCGTCCGTGACGGGGGCCTGCCACTCGAGCGTCCCGCTGTAGACCGAGAACTGAACGGCCGCCTGATCCGGGGCGGCGCCATGCCAGTGCGAGACGGCGCCGCGCGTCAGGACAGGCTCGCCGGCTGCCAGAATATGGACCGGCCCACCCTGCTCCTGCCAGCGACCCTCCCCCTCCTCGATCAGGAGGAGCTGAGGCTCCGAATGGAGATGCCAGTTGGTGCGCGCGCCGGCCTCGAAGCGGATGCGCGACGATCGCATGTCCTCGCTGTCGACGATCGAGATCTCACCCGTGAAGTTGCTGAGGAAACCACCCCGCTGCTGCGCGAGCGCGATGCAGGTGAATGTCGCAAGAAGGAGCCCTGAGAATTTCGCAGCCTTTGACAGGATCCTGTTCACCATAACCTCCTTTAACCGCTGTCGCGCAATGTCGGCCAGGCCGAGCGCAGGTAGTCGAGCATCGAGAATATCGTCAGCGCAGCCGCAATCACCAGCAATACCTCACCGATCCGGTAGATGGGAATGGGACCGATGGGCCGCTCGAAAAGCATCATGCTGATGCCGAAAATCTGAACCGTGGTCTTCCATTTGCCGAACCAGCTTACGGAGACTTTGGCCGATGCACCGACCTCCGACATCCACTCGCGCAGAGCCGAGACCGTGATCTCCCGGCCAATGATGATCGCGGCGACGATGGCGAGATAGATCTGCGGATCGCGTTGCACGATCATGACCAGTGCGGTTGTGACGACGAGTTTGTCCGCGACGGGATCGAGGAAAGCGCCGAACCGCGACGTCTGCCCCATCCTCCGGGCCAGATAGCCGTCGAAGTAGTCCGTAATCCCGGCGAGCGCAAACAGGATCCCGGCGGCGGGCCCTGCCCAGGCGACGGGCAGAAAGAACACGCCGATGATGAGAGGAATCGCCAGAATGCGAATCCAGGTCAGGGCGTTGGGCACATTGATCGTCATGCTCAGTCCGCGTGGAATCGTGCGTAAATGTTCTCGGCCAGCTGGCGCGAGATACCTTTGACGCGGACCAGGTCATCGATGCCTGCCCGCGTGATTGCCTGCAGGCCGCCGAAGTGGCGCAACAGGGCCTGCCGTCGCTTCGGACCGAGCCCGGCGATGTCTTCGAGCGTCGAGCGGCGCACCTTCTTTTCCCTCCGCCCCCGGTGACCGGCGAGAGCGAATCGATGCGCCTCGTCGCGAACCTGCTGAATCAAGTGCAGCGCAGGCGAAGAGCTGTCGAGGCGAACGGGCTGCTCGACGCCGGCGACGTAGAGTCGCTCACGGCCCGGTCTGCGACCCTCGCCTTTGGCGACACCAACCACGGACAATTCCCCAAGTCCCTTCTCCTCGAGAATATCGCATGCGGCTGCCAGCTGCCCCTTGCCCCCATCGATCAAGACGAGATCGGGCAACGCGTCGGGATCTGCGTCGGACTTGAATCGTCGGCCAAGGACCTGTCGCATCGCCCCGTAATCATCCCCCGGTTCCACGCCCGAAATGTTGAAGCGACGGTAAGCAGATTTCAATGGCCCTTCCTGCCCGAACACCACACAAGATGCGACCGTCGCCTCTCCGGCCGTGTGGCTGATGTCGAAACATTCGATCCGATCGGGCCGGGAATCCAGATTCAGGTCGTCCCGAAGCGCATCGAGCTGCGCCGCAATAGAGGCCTGCGATCGGCTTCTGTGCGAGGCGCCCTGCTCGGCGTTGGTTCTCGCCATCCCGACCCACCGCGCGCGATCACCGCGCACTCGCCAGCGCAGGCTCACCTTCCGACCCGTGCGGTTGCTGAACATCTCGCCGAGAATCCCGGCCTCGGCGACCTCGCGATCGAGCAGAATCTCGGGTGGCGCGTCGCGTCCGCCGTAGTACTGCAGAACGAAGGCGCGCATGATCTCCGCTTCCGACGAGGCACCCGTGTGCTGCGGAAAATAGTTGCGGCTGCCGAGCATTCGACTGCCGCGAAAAAAGAGCGCGGTCACGCAGGACACGCCGCCCTCCCGAGCGAGTGCCACGACGTCGAAATCCGCAGCCGCCTTCGCTACCAGCTGCTCCGACTGCGTCGCCTGCAGCCTGGCAAGCTGATCGCGATACTGGGCGGCGATCTCGTACCGCTGGGCGTCGGCCGCCCGTTCCATCCGAGAGGCGATGTTCTCGATCACTGCCTGACCTCGCCCGCGCAGGAACTGCATCGCATCCTCGACATCGCGAGCATAGTCCTCGGTCGAGATCAGCCCGACGCAGGGCGCGCTGCAGCGCTGGATTTGATGCTGCATGCACGGCCGGCTGCGGTTGCGAAAATAGCTGTCCTCGCAACCGCGAAGCTGAAACAGCTTCTGCAACAGGTTGACCGTCGAACGGACGGCACCGGCGCTCGGGTAAGGACCGAACAGCTTGCCCGCTTTCGGACGCGCTCCGCGATAAAAGGATATACGCGGAAATTCCTGCTCGGTGCTGATGCGAATGTACGGATAACTCTTGTCGTCGCGCAGCAGAATGTTGTACCGGGGCCTGTGCTCCTTGATCAGGTTGTATTCGAGCAGCAACGCCTCGGCTTCGGTCCGCGTTACGGTAACTTCGATCCCCGCAACCGATTTCACCAGCGCCATCGTCTTGGAGTCCGTTGCCCGGCCGCTGAAGTAGCTCGAGACGCGACGCCTCAGGTCTTTCGCCTTGCCGACGTAGATGACGCGGCCGCCTCGATCGAGCATGCGATAGACACCCGGCCTGTGGGTCAGAGCGGCGGCGAAAGCGGCGGGATCGAATTCCGCTACCGTTGCGCCAGTCTCGTCGCTCGTCGCGATCATGCCAGTGCCAGTGCTTTGGCTCTTGCGAGCACTTCCTCGAACATCGCGGCAGTGAGCCGCCCGGTCTGGGTGTTATACCGGCTGCAATGATAGGAATCGACCAGCTGTCTGCCGCCTG
>JASFSD010000312.1:0-4147 GCA_050114575.1 Gammaproteobacteria bacterium
CTGGCGCTGGTCACGACCATTCTCTTCGGTCTGGCACCGGCCCTGCGCGCGATGCGCGCCGGAGTCAGCGACATGCTGAAGACGAAGTCGCGGTCCGTTTTCGGCGGCGGCATGCGGCTGCCGCGGTTTCTGGTCTCGGCCCAGATTGCACTCTCCCTTGCCGCGCTGACGTCGGCCGGACTGCTGGCGCGATCGCTCGACAATTTCGCCGAGCTCGATCTCGGCATCGACACCGAGAACCTGAGCTATGCGACCGTGAACCCGTCTGCGGCAGGCTATTCGCGCGAACGCATCGGTCCGTATCTCGAGACCGTGCAGAACGAGCTCGAGGCACTGCCGGGTGTCGACAGCGTCAGCATGATGAATCGCCGCGTGCTCGACGGTGCCGTCAACCTGACCCTCGTTAATCTGCCCGATGCGCCGCGAGAGATCGCCGATCCATTCGATCTTGCCAACGCTACCCAATCCGTGGGCATCGGTGGGGCGGGGATCGAGACTCTCGGGATTGAGATGCTCCGCGGCCGCTCGCTGCTTGCCGGGGAAAGCGACACTGCCGTAGTCGATGAGCAGTTCGTCGAGCATTTCTTTGGCGGCGGGTCTGCCATCGGTCGCCGGATCACACTCGGGGAGTCGATCGAGTACACCGTGGTTGGTGTGGCGCGCAAAGTACCCTGGGGGCGTCTTCGCGAGGACGATTTTCCGGTGGTGTATATCCCGGCCGGCACGCGTCAGGCCGGTTTCGGTGGCAGTATTCATTTCGCAATTCTTTCGAATCTGAGTCCGAGCAGTCTGGCACTGCAGGTGCGCTCGGCCATCAGCTCGGTCGACCCGGCCATTGCGATGACGGAGTTCAGGACGCAGCGGACATTGATCGATCGCCTGCTGCGGGTCGAGCGTCTGCTTGCTTTCGTCTCGGGCAGCTTCGGCCTCTGGGCATTGATGCTGGCGGCGATGGGGCTCGCCGGTCTGCTGACTTATGCCGCGGCGCGGCGCACCGGGGAGATCGGTGTGCGCATGGCGCTCGGTGCGAGTCGGGCTCACGTCATCCGAATGATGCTGCGTGATTCGTTGTCGATGGTTGCCGCCGGCATTCTGATCGGCCTGCCTTGTTCCTACGGGATAGCCCGTGTGCTCGAGTCGGCGCTGTTCGAGCTCGAGCCGAACGACCTTCGGAGCTTTGTCCTGGCTCTCGTTGCGTTGTCACTCGTAGCGATGGCCGCGACCTGGCTGCCGGCAAGGCGTGCGGCGAATATCGATCCGTCCACGGCGCTCCGGGAGCAGTAGCGAAAAGCCATCCCGTGCGCGGTGCCACAAGGGTTCCCATCGGGAAAGCTCGAGTCAGGACCTGTCTCCCGGGGAGCCAGCGCGGTTCGATTCTGCTTTCGCCTTTCTCGCTTGCCTTGCTTCGCGTGCTTCCCTGAGCTCCGGGATCTGGTTCTCGAAAAACGGGTCGAGGAGCAACCGGTACCCGGCATAGGCCGCGATCAAAGTGACGATGCCCAGACCATTCGGCCATTGCAGCAGGAGCACGGGCCAAATGACTGCGGACAGAGCGTTCAGGAACGATTCGACGCTGAAGCGGATGATGAAACCGATGAACTGTGAAGTAATGAAATCCGAAATATTGTCGCTGCCAACGACATCGCCTGAGAGTGAACTCGCTTCCAGGCTGATGAAGGTTATGACGTATCCGAGGCCATAGAAGCCGCCGCCTTTCGTGATCCAGAGCCGCACGAGCCACTCCTTGGTCCTCGTCAAGACGGAGCGCGGTTTTGCCCAGGCCTCGCGCGCGAGCCGCGAATGTCTCGCTATTCGACCTTCCTTCTCGTCCTTGCCGTCGGGTGATGACTTCATGGCTCCTGGCTGTTGCGGCAACGGGTCTCGCGTGCACTCAAAATATACGCTCGAGCCGCGCAATGGTTACTCAGAAACGGAATGTGTAGCTGTACTTGATCGATACATCTGCCTCGATCGAGTCGAAGTCGTTGTCGCGGTCGAGATCCTGGGCGTTGTGATTGATGACGATGAATGCTTCGCGGCCGGGCTCCGGGAACCAGTGGATGCGGCTGTTGAGGCCGACGATCTCCGAGACGTTGTCGTACTGTATGAGCGTGACCCAGCTCAGTTTCGGTGACAGGACGAACTCGGTTCGATACTGGGCGAGCCGGGTGATGAAATTGCCCTGCGGCAGATGGATGTCGTTGGTCTCGTAGCTCACCGACGCGAACAGTCGCCGCGATGGCCGCCAGGAAACGCCGATGCCGGTCTGGACGCGATCGCCACCATAGAATGGGCCGATTCGGTATTCGGCGTTGCCCCAGACCTTGCGGTTGTCGGCCGTCTCGAGCTCGATGGCCAGGTCGCGAAACGAGTAGGCGCCCACCGGCAGGAAGACGTCCCGGGAAATCTCGAATGGATCGATCAGCACTTCGTCGCGCCAGTGGTGGCGAATCTTGAGCTCGTCGCCGAGCTGGCTTTCGATTTCGAGCATGCGCCAGGTCCGCCGTTTCGATTGCAGGCCGCCGCCGTCGATGTAGTCGGACTTCTCCAGGTCGATACCGGTCAGGATCGAACGCAGCAAGCCGCCGCTGCGGCGCCAGACGTGCAGAGTGCCGAAATTTGTCTGCTCGATGCCCTCGTTGTTGACGAAACCGAGTCCCGGATTGAAGTTCGTTTCGATATGAGTGAATGCCAGATCGCCGCGCCAGCCTTCCTCGTTCGGCGAGTCGATGCGAAAGCCGTAGGCACGGTCATCGCCTGCGCTGCCTTCGGTATCGGTCTGCTGGGCCCAGGCATTGACCGCCATCGAGCGGCCGCCGGGCAGCCGCGTGTTGCGGAAGGCGAAGTCGATGCCTTCGAGTGAATTGTCGAGGTTGGACCGCGGGTCGCCTTCGGTCGCAATGAGACCGATGGCCGATTCCTCGAGGATATTGGCCGACACGCGCGCGACGACGGCATTGTCTGCCGAGAAGATGGCCGGGTTGTCGCTGCTCGTGCCTGCCGACTGATCCTGGCGCACGGTCAATGCGCCGATGTTGAATCGGCCGACGCGGCCCGTGATCTTGCCGCCGACTTCGAGGTCGACGGGCTCGCCGGCGGCAGAGAGGCCGATGCTGCGGGAGAAGAAGGGGCGCCCGTTTTCTTCGAGGGCGCCGAACTCGAAGATATCGGCATCCTGGAGAAAGAAATCGCGCTTTTCCGGGAAGAATAGACCGAATCGCGTCAGGTTGACCTGACGGTCGTCGACTTCGGTGGCCGAGAAGTCGGTATTGATCGTCAACGCGCTCGTCAGGCTCGGTGTGATCTTGTAGAAGACATCCAGCGACGGGTCCGTCTCCGTCTTCGAGAAAGTGACCTCGTCGGGTGAGCTTGCGAATGTCTTGCGCTCGGTCACCGCGATGGAAGGCACCACATCGAGTCCCCTGCCCTGGCGCAGGCCTTCGAAGCCGACGGCGATCCCGGACGTGCTCGGGTCGGTATTGCGGTTTCTGGAGACCCAGCCGATCCGCTCGTCACGCCGTGCTATGCCGCGTCGGAAATTGATGCCCCAGGTGTCGCCGTTCGGGTCGAACGAGATCGACTTGAAGGGGATCTGCATCTCCGCCACCCAGCCCTGGTCGTCGGTCGAGGAAGCGACGTACCAGATGCCCTGCCACTCCCATTGATTTTCCGTGACGTTCTGGAAAATGCCCTCCTGGCGGACGCCGTTCGCGTTGGTCAGAAACCGATAGCCGCTGCGTCGATCGTAGAACGGATCGATATTGACGTTGAAGAAGTCGTCACCGAAGACCCGCTCACCCTGGCGCATGATCCGCGCCGTAATCTGCTCCGGATCGCGGTCGAACATGCGCGCGCCGATATACAGAGAATCGTCGTCGTACAGGATGTAGACGACCGTACGCTCTGACGGCTCGGCATACTCGACCGGTTGAATCTCGTGCAGGTCGTCGACGACGGCGGCCGTCTGCCAGACGGGTTCATCGAGAACGCCGTCGATGACGGGTGGCGTCCGGGCACGGACGACCCGTACGGATTTCTGCTGAGAGCCGCGCACGACGGCTTCCTGACCAATGGTGGTGTGCGGAACCAGACTGAGGCAGGTCACGCAGATGCCTGCTCCCCAGACAAGCAAAGATCTCAAGGCAAC
>JASFSD010000313.1:0-4130 GCA_050114575.1 Gammaproteobacteria bacterium
GCACTTCATTGTCATCGACGAAGGCGCCGTGTACCCGCTGCGGAATGCTCGAGCCGGGCACCATGTACAACATGTCGCCATGGCCCAGCAGATGCTCGGCGCCCATCTGGTCGAGAATCGTCCGGGAATCGACACGGGACGAAACCTGGAACGCAATGCGAGTGGGAATGTTCGCCTTGATCAGACCGGTGATGACATCGACTGACGGGCGTTGCGTCGCCAACAGGAGATGAATGCCCGAGGCCCGCGCTTTCTGGGCCAGCCGGGCGATCAGTTCCTCGACCTTCTTCCCCACCACCATCATCATGTCGGCCAGTTCGTCGATGATCACGACGATGAACGGCAGCGGCTTGAGCTCCGGGGCTTCGTCGCTCTCGTCGATGGGAGTGTAGGTCGGGTCACGCAGCGGCTTGCCGCGCTCGATCGCCTCGTTGACCTTCTTGTTGTAACCGGCAATGTTCCGCACCCCTAGGCCGGCCATGAGCGCATAACGCCGTTCCATCTCGGCGACGCTCCAGCGGAGCGCGTTCGCCGCCTGTTTCATGTCGGTGACGACGGGAGCGAGCAGGTGAGGAATGCCTTCGTATACGGAAAGCTCGAGCATCTTCGGGTCGATCATGATCAACCGCACCTGCTCGGGCGTCGATTTGTAGAGCAGGCTGAGCACCATCGCATTGATCGCGACGGACTTACCGGAGCCGGTAGTGCCCGCGATCAGAAGGTGGGGCATTCGATTCAGATCGGCGACGACGGGATTGCCGGCTATGTCTTTGCCGAGCGCCAGCGTCAGCGGCGATTTCAGGTTCTCGTAGGCTTCGGACTTGATGATTTCGCCGAGCGCGACGAGCTCGCGGACCTCGTTCGGAATCTCCAGCCCAACGTAGGGTTTGCCTGGAATAACCTCGACGACACGCACACTGACCGTCGAGAGCGAGCGCGCAAGGTCTTTGGCCAGGTTGCTGATCTGGCTTACCTTGACGCCGGCCGCGGGCTTCAGCTCGAAACGTGTGACGACAGGTCCGGGATGCACGGCCACGACTTCAGCTTCGACGCCGAAATCGCCGAGCTTGAGCTCGACGAGACGCGACATCGCCTCGAGCGCTTCGTCGGAGTAACCGCCCTCACGAACCGGTGGGTCGTCGAGCAGAGCAAGCGCCGGCAGCTGCGAAGAAGGCGGCGCCTCGAACAGTGCCGCCTGCCGCTCACGCTCCTTGCGAACACCGCCCTCCACCTTGTCGAGTATCGGCTCGATGCGCGGCGCGGCCCGGGTCCTGGTCTTGGTTCGACTGGCGACTACGAGCTCCTGCCGATGCTGCTTGGCCCGCCGCCCCGCCAGCCAGTCGCGGCATCGGTTGACGGCATGGCTGGCATAGAAGGCACCCATGAGCACCGAACGGCCGACGCGATCCATGATCGCAAGCCAGGATACGCCAGTCGCCAGCGATACCGACCCGAGCCAGAGCACCAGCAGCAACAGCGTCGCGCCGAGCAGGCCGAAAAGAGCCTCGAGGTTGTAGGCTATGCCCTGCCCGAGCAAGCCGCCGGCGGTTTCGCGCAAATCCGGCGCCGCGAAGTGCAGCGTCGCGAGGCCTGAGCTCGTGGCGATTGCCAGCGCAAAACCGGCACCGCGCTGCAGGCTGAGCTGCCGCTTATCGTCGTTGCCCTCGGACCGGAACAACAAAATGCCGCCGAGCAGCACCAGGAACGGAAAGAGATACGCCGAACGGCCGAAAATCAGCAGGCTCAGGTCGGCAAACCAGGCGCCGGCCGGGCCCATGCGATTGGTGACGGTGAGATTGTCGCCGGAGAGGCTGTAAGCGGGATCCGTCGGGCTGTAACTGACGAGCGCCAGCAACATGATCACGCTGACCCCGACCAGCAGCCAGAAGGCCGATTCCCGCAGCCCCTTGAACCCCGGGAAGTACAGGGGCTCGCTGATTACTGGTGTCTTTGCTCGGGTCAAGTTCTACAGGAGTTATTTAACCTAATCTGCTGATTATACTGATAACTTGTATTGGGCCAAGCCATCTGTAGTAGACCAGGCAGGAAATGGCGGAGGAGTTGGCTTAATCTCTTATGAATGAGCAATGGCGGCACTTTGACCACCTCGCAAGTCGGCAGCCTGAGTGAGGTGCAACCGGACGCATGGAATGCGCTGGCAGGCCGGAACCCCTTACTGCGCCACGAATTCCTGCTGGCGATGGAGACCAGCGGCTGCGTCGGCCCCGGCACTGCCTGGCAACCGTGCCATCTGCTGCTGCGTGACGGCAACCAGCGCCTGGTTGCGGCCCTGCCGCTGTATTTGAAGGAGGATTCGCGCGGCGAGTTCGTGTTCGACTGGAGCTGGGCCGACGCCTACGAGCGCGCCGGGCTCGATTACTACCCGAAGCTCGTCAGCGCGGTGCCTTTCACGCCGGCGACGGGCGCGAGAATGCTCGCCCATCCCGACATCGATGCAGCCGGCGCCGGGCGGCGTCTCGCGGACGAGGCGCTGCGTATTGCCGGCGATGCCGGCATCAGCTCGCTGCACGTGTTGTTCCCCGAAGAAAGCGAACGTCGGATTCTGGCCGAAGCAGGCATGCTGGAGCGCAAAGGCTGTCAGTTCCACTGGCACAACGACAATTACTCGGACTTCGACGAGTTTCTGTCGCGTTTCAACTCCTCGAAACGCAAGAAAGCCAAACGTGAGCGGCGCAGAATTGCCGAAGCCGGAATCCGTTTCGATCATCTCGAGGGCGATTCCATCACTGCGAGCGAATGGGACGCGATTTACGAGTTCTATGCTCACACGTTCTATCGTCGCGGCCGTCCACCCTATCTCAACCGTGAATTCTTCGACATCCTGAGCGACACGCTGCCCGAGAACATTCTCGTGATTCTGGCTCGCTACGAGCAGCGACCGATTGCGGCAGCCATCTGCTTCAGCGGCGGCGACACACTCTACGGCCGTTACTGGGGCAGCGTAGCCGACTTCCATTCATTGCACTTCGAGACCTGCTACTACCAGGGCATCGAATACTGCATTCGCGAGAAAATTGCCCGCTTCGAACCCGGAACCCAGGGCGAACACAAGATCAGCCGCGGATTCACACCGACACCGACCTGGTCGTTCCACTGGCTCCGGGAGCCGGCCTTTTATGACGCCATCCAGGACTACCTCGAGCGCGAAACCCAGCACGTGGACTCGTATATGGCGCACTGGGACGAGCATCTTCCCTATCGCCAGGACGCATTCCGGCACAACGAGGCCCAATGAGCGAACTCAGGTGGCTGAGTCCCGCCGACGGACCGGAATGCCTGCCGGACCCGAACCAGGCGCTGGCCGAGCCCAACGGCTTACTCGCGGCCGGTGGCTCGCTCGAACCGGAATGGCTGCTGGCCAGCTACCGGCGCGGAATATTTCCCTGGTTCGAGAGCGGTCAACCGATACTGTGGTGGTCACCGGACCCGCGAACGGTGCTGAAGCCGGACGAGTTGAGAGTCTCGCGCAGCCTCGGCAAGCGGCTGCGCCGCGGTGACTTCACGGTCACGGCCGATCGCGATTTCGACGCCGTCATCAGAGCCTGCGCGGAACCCCGGCGCTACACGGATTCGACCTGGATCACACCGCTGATGATCGCGGCCTACGGGCGCGTCCACGAGCTCGGCTGGGCCCATTCGTTCGAGGCCTGGCACTGCGGCGAGCTGGCAGGTGGCCTGTACGGAGTCGCAATCGGTCGAATTTTCTTCGGCGAATCAATGTTTGCCCGGCAAACCGACGCTTCCAAGATTGCGTTCTGGCACGCCGTCAAATTCCTGCAGGCGCAGGGCATCGAGCTGATCGATTGCCAGCTTCCATCGGCGCATATGACGAGCCTCGGCGCGAAAAGCATGTCCAGATCAGAGTTTCTGGCGCTGGTCGGGCGATTGACGAGTGCGGCCGGCGAGCCCGGAAGTTTTACGCGGCGCTTTGCGGAGATGTTTGCTCCGGAGGCGGAAACCGATAGCTGAAGCCGGTTCGCAATTGCGGCGCTCGCGGCGACTATGCAACAATTCGCGCCCGACGCGGCTGGCGAACGACTTTTTGGCTAAAGAAGACGCAATTCAAATGGAAGGCACGGTGATGGAGACATTGCCGAACACGACCTTTC
>JASFSD010000314.1:0-4127 GCA_050114575.1 Gammaproteobacteria bacterium
CTACGGTTACCGCGTGTCAGGCAAAGCATGCGAACCTGTGGTAGTGCCAGACAACGCCTACTACGTCGATCGCACCTCAAGCCGGGGCTGGGATTGCCAGCGCGGATTCACACGGGTAAACGATTCCTGTATAGCCATCGTGCTGCCGGAGAATGCACACCTGGGCTACTCTGGGACGGACTGGGACTGTAACAAGCCGTACCGAAAACGCGCAGGAAGCTGTGTGTTGCCGGAAAACGAATGATCGACCCCTTGCTGTTGTCGAGCGTCAAGGTGCTGACGTTCAATAGTGGTCAACCTCTGACGAATGCGAGCGGATTCCTGTTTGAACGAGGCTATCGTCTCTTTCTGGTGACGAGCCGTCACGTAGTCCGGGACGAAGACAGCCAGCACTTTCCGGATCTCGTTCGTATTGCCTTGCACACGTGTCTGTGGCGAATTGCGATTCAAGCGGCGGCACAGCTTCGCGCCATTGGCGATGAGGTGACACTTCAGTACGGCGAGATCGCGCATCCCGAAATCGTAGCGATCATTCTCGATCAGGCAAGACTGCAAGAACTCTAGGATCTATGCGATAAATCGGGAATTCGCCACACACACGTTAGTGGTTGTTCTAACTGTTTCTATCTAACCCGGAGGCGATCCACTACCAGCGGAACCGTTCAGCTTTGCATTGGCGCGATCGCCTTTGCCCATGACGCGCGCGATTCGAGCCGATCGATCCACTGCGCGACGTTTGCGAATTTGTCGAGCTCGATGCCGGCCTCCCTGCGCAGCGTAAACGTGCTCGCCAGTGCGAAATCCGCAATGCTCAAGTCGCCCGCGATCCAGGCAAGTCCCTCGAGACCCCGGTCGAACACGCCGAGCAGCTTCGTCGTTTCCTTCGTCTCGGCTGCGATGACGTTCTCGTCCGGCTCGCCGCGACCGAATCTCTCCTTCAGCACCTTCTCGAAGCTCAGTTTCTGACTCGACGGACCGAGATGGATGGCCTGCCAGTACGACCACTGATCGACGATGGCGCGCTTCTTCAAATCCTTCGGGTAGAGCCGGCGGCCGGGATCGAGGCTCGCCAGATACGCATTGATCGCGCGCGACTCGAACAAATGCAGATCGCCGTCAACGAACGCAGGCACTTTGCCGTTCGGGTTGATCGCGAGATATTCCGGTGTCTGCGTACCGCCGCCGAACACGTCGACATCAACGATCTCGACGTCCGCATCGAGCTCGAAAATGACGGCGCGAACGCGAAGGCAATTCGGCGAAAAATTTGCGTTATACAGTTTCATTTCTTACTCCAACATCAGGCGCTCCGCCTCGGCGCAGTCCCGGCTCATGTCGAAATAGTTCACCACGGTCTGGACGTCAGTTTCGTACGGATGCGGCTCTCCGGGCAGGCGCCGGAGCTGAGCGATGCGCGCACGGTCCCATGCCCGGTCGAACTCCGTGTGGTTGCTCATTAGCACGGTGGCACCGGCTGCCCGGGCCATATCGGCCGACCTGATCATGCTGTCGCGGTAGATCGTGAATGCTCTCGCGGAAGGCGGGAAGTTGAACGCGGTGCCGCCGGCGTACATCACGGTCAGCGTACGGTCGCCCTCCTGCACGTCGAAGAGATAAGACAGCGTGCCCGGCGTGTGGCCTGGCGTCGATATCACATGCACGGTTGTGTCGCCGAGTGTCAGCTCGAGACCGTCGGGACCGACCGAGATGTCCTTCGTCGGCACGCCGCCCGGGTAATCGTCGCGCGCGAGCGTCGACTCCCAATCGGCCTCGCCCATCACGATTTCGGTGCCGAAGCGGCGCTGGAAGATCGCGGCGCCCTGGTCGTGGTCCCCGTGCGCGTGGCTGATCAGGATGTAGCGGACGTCGTTCGGATCGAACCCGAGTGCGATCAGCCCCTGCACCATCTCGTCTTCGACCGCGTACTCGAACACCGAGTCGATCACGATGATACCTTCGCTCGTCGTCAGCGCCCACGCAGAATGAATCCGCGTACCAATGAAATAGAGATTGTCGAAAACGCGGTACGGCCGGGCATACCAGGTATCGCGCGCCGGCGTTGCACGGTTGCCGGGCGGACGCTGCGGCGCGCCCAAGCGATTGTCCGGCATGCCGCAAATGCGCCGGTATGTGCCGGCGTGATCGAGGCCGGCGGCCTGGCGCGCGGCGGCCAGCAGCGCACCGGGCGTGCCCGGTTGTGGCTGGGCATTCGTTGCCGCAGCCGATAGAGTCAGCAGCGCCGCCAGCACCGGTTCACGAAATCTCATGGCAATCCCCCTCAATCGACAAAAACCAGCTCGCCGAAGCGCGACGGCACGTGCTGAGCGAAGCCAATTTTCGCAATCGGTGATCCCCCTTGCGGATGCAGAGGCCGGCGTCTTCGTGCGCCGTCGTCTGTGCGAGCCACTGTCAGCATAGCTTGGCGCCGACGACGAAACCAGCCGCCGCGATTCCGTCGCTGGCTCAGTCGAAGCGGAACAAGTCCTCTTGTTCCGGACGCTGCATATCTGTCTCGAAGTGCTCTTCCCAGATCGCCGCCCATGGACGCTGGAACAGGTCTTCGACCCGGTACTCGATCACAGTACCGGGCGCGACGGGCGAGCCGCGTCCGTCGATCGGGAAAATCGTCTGATGGCAGTGGGTGAGGTTGTTTGGCGCGACCTCATTGAAGTCGCCGAGTCTCGGCAGGAAACGCACGTTGCGAATCGGCTCGGCGAGACCCTCGGAATCGTAAAAGATGGCTTCGTGCTCGAGCCCGAGCAACGCACCATCGCTGCCGTGCCGCGCTGTCCAGATCTCGATGGTCTGGAGTTTGTTCGAGTACTCCCAGCTCGAGTGCGTGAACCAGCCCTGAATGTTCGAGGTCCACGTAATGAGTGCAGCGCCGTCCCAGAAGCCGATCGTTTCTCCCATCCACTGCGGCACATCCGGCCCGAGACGCGGCACCGTGCCCGACAGATCGAATTCGCGGCCGACATGCACGTTGCGGATCGCATTGCCGGAGCCGCCGAGAAGCTGGACGCGCGTCGGCGTCACCATCACATCGAGTGAGCCGGGGCCGCCCGGGCCCGACCACCAGCGCATGAATCCTTCCGGTCGACAGAACATCAGCGACCATTGAGCCGCATGATCGTGGGCCTGGTGATACAGCTGCTGCACGAGGCGCTGCTGATACTCGGGTGTCAGCAGCGACAGGATGGTCGGTATCTGATTGTAGTAGCCGATGATCCACTGCGGCGGCTCCTGAAACTCCGGTGGCGGCACTGGTGCTTCGCCGGCCTGCATCAGACCGAAGGCGATATTGACGTTGCGAGTGTAGCGTCCGTCCCAATCGGGTGGCATTTGCTCGCGACTGTATTGCGCAGGCCCGTTTTTGGCGCGGGTTTCGGTAAACAGCGCCGCGTAATGCGCCTCGGCCGAGGCAAACGGGTAAGGACTGACGATGTGCTCGCGAGCGTAGTCGAGATCGCAGTGGCCCCAGGCCCCCGTGGACGGATCGTCCTCGATGTACTGGGGCGCGCTCGAGTAGTCGCCCCACTGAGAATCGAGCGCGATCGTGCTGTTGCAGCGGTAATAGCGGCGATCGAACCAGAGCGCGCGGTCGGCATAGAAGTCGTCACTCGTGAAGATGTCCCGAGCCAGCGGCTCGATCCCCGCGGGCACGTCGCCGTCTCTGGCGGTTGCTGCATCCACGTTGTAGAAGGGCACGCCGGCGCCGACCCACTCGGCTTCCTCCGACATGGGCCAGCCGCGGCCGACGCTGTCCTGTGCGTCGAGGCGGCCGGCCGAACCGGCGATGACGAGCAGCGCGGCTGCCAGTTGCCTCCATGCGGCGCCGGGCAGAGCCCGTCGCGGTCCCTGCCTCATTGCCGCGGCCCATAGTGGGGCACGGCAACGCCACGTTCGAGGGCGCCGAGATCCGGCGCGCCGCCCGTGAAGTTGTCGGTGACGGTCGCAAGCCCAATGCCGCGGTCGACGGCCGCCGACCCGGGCCTGAGGCCGAAATCGAAGTCGTCGGCGTCATAGATGGATTGAATTCTCGCCTCGTCGCGGGCATCGAGCGGCGGGACATTTTCGAAGACTGAGTAATCGAGCATGACGCTGTGCACGTCCTGTCCGGTCGCGGC
>JASFSD010000315.1:0-4125 GCA_050114575.1 Gammaproteobacteria bacterium
CTCACCCCGCGCTTTGCGCTGAGCGTTCACCGCGGCCTTCAGCAGGTAGGTGTTGTTGACGCCGGGAATTTCGATCGGGTACTGAAATGCCAGAAAGACGCCGGCACAGGCGCGGTCTTCGGGCGCCATCTCGAGCAGGTCCGCTCCCTTGTAACGAACGGCACCGCCCGTGACCTCGTATCCGTCTCGTCCGGCGAGGACCTGAGCCAGCGTGCTCTTTCCCGAGCCGTTCGGTCCCATGATCGCGTGCACTTCACCGGGACCGACCGAGAGGTCGAGCCCACGGAGGATCTCGGACCCTTCTACTTCGGCTTTGAGGTTTTCGATCTCGAGCAGTTTCATGTCAGCCAACTGCGCCCTCCAGGCTTACATTCATGAGATTCTGTGCTTCCACCGCAAACTCCATCGGCAGGTTCTTGAACACCGTTCGGCAAAAGCCGTTGACGATGAGGTTGACCGCATCCTCTTCCGACAGTCCGCGCTGCCGGCAATAGAACAGCTGGTCGTCACTGATCTTCGAGGTCGTTGCTTCGTGCTCTATACGCCCGCTCGGCTGCCGCGACTCGATGTACGGGAAGGTGTGTGCGCCACACTCGTCGCCGATGAGCAGCGAATCGCACTGCGTGTAGTTGCGCGCATCCTCGGCCGTCGGCATGAATCGAACGAGCCCGCGGTAGGCGTTCTGGCCATGCCCGGCGGAGATGCCCTTGGAGATGATCGTCGAGCGCGTGTTGCGGCCGATGTGGATCATCTTGGTGCCGGTATCGGCCTGCTGCCGATTGTTGGCAACGGCAACGGAGTAGAACTCGCCGACGGAGCTGTCCCCGCGCAGGACACAGCTCGGGTATTTCCACGTGATGGCGGAGCCCGTCTCGACCTGGGTCCAGCTGATCTTGGAGTTGGCGCCCCGACAATCGCCACGTTTGGTGACGAAGTTGTAGATGCCGCCGATGCCGTTTTCGTCTCCTGGGTACCAGTTCTGGACGGTCGAGTACTTGATTTCGGCATCGTCGAGCGCGACGAGCTCGACGACGGCCGCATGCAGTTGGTTTTCGTCGCGCATCGGCGCCGTGCAGCCTTCGAGGTAACTGACGTAGCTGCCTTCGTCGGCGACGACGAGAGTCCTTTCGAACTGCCCGGTGTTGGCGGCGTTGATTCGAAAATACGTCGAGAGCTCCATGGGGCACCGGACGCCCTTCGGCACGTAGACGAAGGAACCGTCACTGAAGACGGCGGAGTTCAGCGCGGCGAAAAAATTGTCTCGGAGCGGCACGACGCTGCCGAGGTATTGCTCGACCAGCTCCGGGTGCTCCCTGACGGCCTCCGAGAACGAGCAGAAGATGACGCCTGCTTCGGCCAGTTTTTCCTTGAACGTCGTAGCGACGGAAACGCTGTCGAACACGGCATCGACGGCGACGCCGGCAAGACGCGCGCGTTCGTGCAGGGGGATGCCGAGCTTGTCGTAGGTTTCGAGCAGCTTGGGATCGACCTCGTCCAGGCTCTTGGGCGCGTCGTCCTTGCTCTTGGGCGCGGCGTAGTAAGAGATGGCCTGGTAGTCGACGGGCTTGTAGTCGACGTGGGCCCAGGTCGGCTCGGCCATCGTCTGCCAGTGCTCGAACGCTTTAAGTCGCCATGCGGTCAGGAAGGCCGGCTCGCGCTTCTTCGCGGAGATCAACCGGATGACGTCCTCGTCGAGACCGGGCGGAACCGTTTCCTGCTCGATATCGGTAACGAAGCCGTGCTTGTATTTCCGTCTGACCAGATCTTCGATCTGTTTGGATTCCGTAGCCACGCCAGCTATCTCCTAAGGGCTAGTTAGCGGCCGCTTCGAGATGCGACCGCAGATCGGGCACCGGCATGGGATTGCGCTCGCGCTGCAGGTCGGCAAGGGTGACCTGCTGGAGCGCCTCGCGGATGCTCAGATTGATGCTTTGCCAGGCAAGACCGACCCGGCAGAAGGATTCGAGATCGCAGGATCCGTCGTCGGCGCTGCACGCCGTGATGGCAACGGGCCCTTCGAGCGCGTCGATGATTTCCGCCGCGGTGATGTCCCCGGGTGGGCGGGCGAGCGCATAGCCGCCCTGTGATCCACGCGTCGAGACGACCAGGCCCGAGCGCGTCAGCGCTTTGAGCAGCTTGCTGACGGTAGGCAGCGCGAGACGCGTCTCACCCGCGACCACGCCAGCAGAACAGGGTTCCTGCCCGGCGGTTGCCAGCTGAGACAGCACCAGCGTGCCGTAATCGGTCAGTTTGCTCATCCGCAGCACGAGTGACTCCGCGGTCCTTGAATCAGGACTATTTTAGTACTGATTATCGCGGCTGTCACGCCGAACAGAAGATTCGCTGCACTGGCGAAGCGTCAGCCGAGGTGGCTCGTGAGTCGAGGCGGCGCGTGCGCTCTGGAGTGGGATCAGCGCTCGGCCTCGGCGAGCCACTCGCGGAATTCGTCGAGGCGGGCGTTGAATCGGGCGGTCTGAACGTTGTTCAGACCCGTCGTACGGAGCGCCATTTCGAGCTGCGTAATGGCGAGCGGAATGTTACCGATGGAGGCGTAGTATTCCGACATGTAGTGATGGGCGTTGGTCAAATCGCCTTCGGCATTCGCCGCTCTCGCCAGCAGCTCGATCTGCGGCGGCGTCGGGTCGACGTTGTTCAGCAGGTCGAGCAGGATCTCGTGCGCCTCTTCCGCCCGGCCCGCATGCAGCAGCGCCTCACCATAGCTGATGACGAGCGGAATATTGCGCGGAGACACGGCAACGGCCTCCCGGTAAACGCCCATCGCCTGATCATCGAGCCCGTCGGCCATCAGTGCCTCGGCGCGGCCGATGCGGAACGCGATGACGTTGGGGTAATCGTCACGGAGTTCCCGAAAGATCCTCTCGGCCTGATCGCTGAGCCCGACGCGCATCAGGCTGAGCGCGCGACCGTAGCGGTCGGCGGGGTCGGTGCTCTCCGAGCGCAGCCGGTAGTAGGCCACGGCCTCTTCGTTGGTCCGCGCCGTCAGGACCCGGATACGGGCTTTCGCGAGCCCATACGAAATGCTGTCCTCGTGGTCGGTGCGGGGCAGTTGGCGGGCCCGCGCACGGGCTTCGGAGATGCGTCCGCTGCTCGTCGGGTGGGTTCTGAGCATCTCCGGAATCTCAGTCGCCGACAGGCTCTCCCGCTGCGACAGCTTCTCGAAGAAGCCGGCCATGCCGGACGGATTGAAGCCGGCGCTGGCGAGGATGCCCATGCCGATCCGGTCGGCCTCGAGCTCGTGCGAACGGGTGAAATTGATCTGGCGCTGAGCGGCCAGAGCCTGCACCGCCGTGATGGCCCCCATCGTGCTGTTGGCCGAAGCGCCCGACGAAGTCGAGAGCAGCGCTGCGGCGAGCGAGGCGGCGAGCGTCAGAATACTGCTGCCTTTCTGAGCGGCCATCGAGCGGGCGATGTGCCGCTGCGTTACGTGAGTGACCTCGTGCGCCACCACACCGGCCAGCTCGCTCTCGTTCTCCGTCGCGAGCAGCAGCCCGGCGTTGACGCCAATGACACCGCCGGGCATGGCGAAGGCGTTAACCACATCGTCGTCGATGACGAAGAAATCGAACTCAAAGTCGCCCTCGTTGGCCTGACTTGCCAGCTGCGATCCGAGCAGGCTGATGTACTCGTTCAGCAGCGGGTCGTCGTTGATCATGCCGGCATTTCGCAGCTGCAGGACGACGCTGCGGCCAAGCATGCGCTCGCGTGTCTTCGTCAGCACGGAGTCTGCCCGGGAGCCAAAATCGGGCAGCTCCTGAGTCAGCGCGACGGGCTCGACGACCAGCATCAGCGCTAGCGCCATGGCTACGAACTTGCTTGAGGATCTCTGCATGTTCAATCGGACTCTGCCTTCACGCCGAGTCGGTTTTCTCCGTCTAAAGCGGCGTCGTATGTGGGGTCAGAGCCCTTTCGCAGAATGGGCTCTGACCCCTCTTCATCCTACGGAATCGTTTTGCTCGCTTCGTTGGAGAAGTTGGACTCGACACCCTCGCTGTTGTAGGCCGTCGTTGCGAAGTGATAGGTCGTTCCCGATGCGAGGTTCTCCACGACGTAGCTCGTCAGGCCGGCGTTGTTGAGCGTCACCGAGTTGTCGTAGCTCCCCGAAAC
>JASFSD010000316.1:0-4113 GCA_050114575.1 Gammaproteobacteria bacterium
CAACATTTACGGCTACTACCTCGATGCGCGCGACTGGGACGACCTCGCCGATCTCTACACCGAAGACGCCTCGCTCGAGGTGGCCGAAGTCGGCGTCTACGACGGCAGGGAGCGTATCCGGCAGAGTTTCGATCTCAAAGGTGAGCCCGGCCTCGAGGCCGGGCGCTACACGGCGAACTTCCAATACCAGCATGTCGTGCATGTCGCGCCCGACAGGCAAACCGCCAGGCTCCGTGCCCGCGCCATGACACTCGGCGGCACCTACGGCGGTGACGGCATCACTGGCGGCGGTGTCTACGAGAACGAGTACGTCAAGGAAAACGGCGTCTGGAAGATTCAGACCGACCATTTCTATACGACCTTCCTTGCCGACTACGAGCGCGGCTGGGGCCAGGGCGCGCTGCCCGTTCCGGGTCCGAGCGAAGAGCTGCCACCGGACCGACCGCCGACCGTCGAGTACGAGGCGTTCCCGGCCTTTCGCCCGCTGCCGTTCCACTACAACAACCCTGTCAGCGGCCTGTATCCGGATCGCAAGTAAGCATGCAAACGAATCGCCACGATCTGACGTCGAGCGCCGTCAATCGAAGCATCGCTCTCGCGCTCATCGCGTCAGCCGCGTGCTCGACCGCGCTGGCCGACGACGTCAGCCGCCGCGATCTGCGCCACCCCGACGATTCCGACTGGATCATGGACGGGCGCACCTACGACGCCCAGCGCTACAGTCCACTGACGCTGATCAACGAGGACAACGTCGCCGAGCTCGGCCTCGCCTGGTATCACGATCTGCACACCTACCGGGGCGTCGAAGCCACGCCGCTCGTCGTCGACGGCGTGCTCTACAACATCAGCGCGTGGAACCTGACGACGGCGCACGACGCCGCCACAGGCGAGGTGCTCTGGGAATACGACCCCGAGGTGCCGCGCGAATGGGGCCGCTATGCGTGCTGCGAACCGGTGTCGCGGGGTCTCGCGGCCTGGCGCGACTCGATCATCATCGCAACGCTCGACGGCCGCCTTATCGCGCTCGATGCCGCGACGGGAGAGCCGCGCTGGTCGGTGCAGACTTTCGAGAAGACGCAGCCTTACTCGATCACGGGCGCACCGCGGGTCTTCGACGGCAAGGTTCTGATCGGCAACGGCGGCGCCGACATGGGCGTTCGCGGATTCGTCAGCGCCTACGACGCCGATGACGGCGAGCTGCTCTGGACCTTCTACACGGTCCCGGCCAACCCGGCCGACGGCTTCGAGAACGAGGCGATGGCCATGGCCGCCGAGACCTGGACCGGAGAATGGTGGACGCTCGGCGGCGGCGGCACGGCCTGGGACTCGATCGCCTACGACCGCGAGAGGAATCTCATATTCATTGGCACGGGTAACGGCTCGCCGCTGGTCCGTTACTTCCGAAGCCCGGGCGGCGGCGACAACCTGTTCCTCTGCTCCATCGTCGCCGTAGATGCCGACACCGGCGAATACCGCTGGCATTACCAGGCGGCGCCGGGCGAGGAATGGGATTACACCTGCACGCAGTCGATGATCCAGGCCGATCTCGTGATCGACGACGAGGAGCGTGCGGTTCTGATGCAGGCGCCGAAGAACGGCTTCTTCTACGTGCTCGATCGCGAGACTGGCGAGCTGATCTCGGCCGAGAATTTCGTTGCGGTCAACTGGGCGAGCCGTGTCGATCTCGAGACGGGCCGCCCGGCGGAAAACACGGAGATCGCCCGCTTCGATACCGAGCCTTCGCTGATCACGCCGGGGCCGGGCGGCGGCCACAACTGGTATCCGATGGCGTTCAATCCGGAAACGGGGTTCGCCTATTTCCCGTTCTACGAGCACTGGTTCGTGCATGCGCGCGACGAGACCTTCACGCCCGTGCCGTTTCGCTCGAACTCGGGCTGGGGCGGCTATACGGGTGAAGCACTGCAGAAGCGCCTCGAGCTGCAGGCGAACATGCCGCCCGAGCGCGCCGGCCTCGTTGCCTGGGATCCGGTCAGGCAGCAAGCCGCCTGGGAAGTCCCGCTGCCCCGGCACGGCAACGGCGGCGTGCTGACGACCGCCGCCAATCTCGTCGTTGCGGGCACGACGAAACAGACTTTCTCGATCTTTCGCGCCACCGACGGCGAGCTGCTCTGGGAGATGCCGGTGCAGAGCTCCCCGGTCGCGGCGCCGATCACCTACGTCGTCGATGGCGAGCAGTATCTCGCCGTCAATGCCGGTTTCGGAGGTGGCGCAGCGCAGGTCGAGCGCAGCATCGGGCAGAACATGCACCGCGCCGAGGCCAGGCTGCTCGTCTTCAAGCTCGGCGGCGGTCTCGCTCTGCCACCGCTACCGGATGCGCCGCCGCCGGTCGAGCCGCCGCCGCTGCGCGCCGACGAGGCAACCGTGGCGCGCGGTGCGCAGGTCTTCGCCCAGACCTGTGCTGAATGCCACGGCCAGCTCGCAATTGGCGGCGTCAAGGATCTCAGATTCATGACGCCCGAGACGCATGCGGCGTTCAATGAGATCGTGCTCGAGGGCACACTGCTCGAGCTCGGAATGGCGAGCTTTTCCGACATCCTGACGGCGCAGGATGCCGAAGACGTTCACGCTTATCTCATCGCGCGGGCGAACGAGGACTGGGGTCGGGAGTAGCGATGACCCGCGGCTGGTCGGGATCGTCCGATCGAACGTCCCAGTCCTGGCCGCTGGATGGATTATCGTGGCGAGTCATCCAGTCATGGGCTGACGCGAAGGCGACGGCGCATTGGACGATGAGGCTTCAGGCAGCGTTGCTGTAGCCCCTCAGGAACCAGAACCAGAGCAAAGACAGGTGCCTCGAGAAATCGGCTCGGTCGCCGCACGGGCCGGTCGCAGGAAACTTCAGCTCCGCCGTCTGCCTGTCGAGAATCACGATGTCGAGACAAGACCTGTGATCCCGGGCACAAATGTTGATCGAGTGCTCCGGAGCCTGGATTGTGACTTCTGCCATTCCGTCCCATGCTTCGAATACGGCCACTGCCGAATGCTCATGCAATTCGGCTGCGATGCGCTCGTACCACGTGCGCAACGTTTCGACAGCATAGACAGAATCGTCGTTCATGCCCTTTGACGGCTTATGGGGTCGGCGCTCTGGGCTAAACACTCCCCGATACGAAACCACCGACTTCCGTTGCCTACTCCCTTTACTCCCGTTTCCTTCCGACTGACTGAAAAGCATGGAGTGAAGCGGCGGCCGGGTGGTAGAAGATTCTTGTGTATCGGTAGGAGAGCTTTGCGCCTTTTCGTGACTCAGTTCACAACGCTCGAAAACCGTACTCCGCCAGAAGCGCCAGCGCCTCTTCGTTCGGCGGCGCTCCGCCCCCTCGCCCACGGCCAAAACCGGCCAGACCGCCCCTTCGACCGCCGCCTCCGCCGGAGACCAGGCTGATTGTCGTCTGGCCATTGGCCATGGCGATCATCGGATCGGCACCGGCGTCGAGCAGAATCCGCATGAGCTCGAGGTTGCCGCCTTTCGCCGCGCGCATCAGCGCCGTTGCGCCGTTGCCGAGGGAGAAATCACCCATGCCGTGATGTCGGCCGATGATCGGCCCGGTCAGCTGCGCATTCGGATCGGCGCCCGCCTCGAGCGCCCGCTGGACGATGTCGGTTGCAGCGAGTGTGCTCGCGCCCGGCAACCTCGGCCGGCCGATATCCGAGGTGAAAAAGACCATGTCCACCGCACCGTAGAGCGAGGTCATGCCGGTGCGGTCGGCAACGTCCGGGTCGGCGCCCGCATCGAGCAACGCGGCCGCGAGATCGAAATGTCGGTTCATGATGGCGATCCCGAGCGCCGTCGTGCCGTCGGCATCCTGCAGATCGAGTTCTGCGCCTACTTCGGCCAGCGCGACAACGGCATCCCGCTGATTCTCGCGCGCCGCATACATCAGCGCCGACCACCCGCCGGAGGGAAGGACGGTGGACACCATGCCGATCTGCACCCATTGCATCGGTGCGAGATCGAGCAATCTACCCTGAAGATCCGGGTCGGCTCCGCCGCCGACGAGCGCACGGATCGCGTCGCCGTGATTCTCGGCCGCTGCCCACATCAGCGCCGTCTCGCCGTGCTTCTCTTCGCGCGCATCCGGGTCCGCGCCG
>JASFSD010000317.1:0-4110 GCA_050114575.1 Gammaproteobacteria bacterium
CAGCTCAATAGGCACGCCTGCTGCTAGGTCTTGAGTCCGGTTGCAGCCACGAGCGGAAGCCGAGTCCTGGCATCAAGGCTCGAGCTTGCGATGCACCGAGGCAAGAATTAAGTTGCAGGTAACGGGTCAACCTTCACGGCTGACGCATCTGACCCGCCGGGGAGAACATCATGTCGAAGCGCCTGCCTGATCCGAATCCGGTTGCCGGCAATGGCCTGCTGCACCGACGCGAATTTCTGACCGGGGGCGCGCTCGCAGCCGGGGCGGCCGGCGCGGCACTGATGGTTGCGAGGCCTGCCGTCGCGGCGCCACCGGATACGCCGGCCTGGATGAAAACGCCGGGCGCAGGAATGAGCCCATACGGCGCGCGATCGTCATTCGAATCCGATGTGCAAAGGCTCGTCGGATCAGCAGCCGGCACCGTCGGAGCCGGCGCATCGCGAACGCCGCTCGAACGCCTCGAAGGCATCATCACGCCTAACGCGCTTCACTTCGAGCGGCACCACAACGGAATACCGAATATCGATCCTGCCGAGCATCGGCTGCTGATTCACGGCCTTGTCGACCGCCCGCTGATTTTCGATCTCGATGCGCTCGCGCGTTACCCGCTGGTCTCGGCCATTCGCTTCATCGAGTGTTCCGGCAACGGGCGAGCGAATCTGGGTGCGGAGCCGGCGCTCCAGTCACCCGGTGAATTGCACGGATTGCTGTCCTGCGCCGACTGGACCGGCGTGCCGGTCAGCGTATTGCTCGATGAGGCCGGCGTTAGACCCGAGGCGCGATGGATCGTCGCCGAGGGCGCCGACGCAGCCGCTATGGTTCGGAGCATCCCAATGGCGAAGGCGCTAGACGATGCCGTCATCGCGCTGTATCAAAACGGCGAACGGCTCCGACCGAGCAACGGCTACCCGATGCGCCTGCTGCTGCCGGGCTGGGAGGGCAACACGAACGTCAAGTGGATCCGACGCATTCAAGTCACGAGCGAACCGGCCATGGCGCGCGATGAGACTTCGAAATACACGGATCTGCTTCCGGACGGCCGCGCCGAGATGTTCACGTTCCCGATGAGCGTCAAGTCGGTCATCACATCCCCCGGTGGCGGTGCCTCAATGCAGGGCGCGGGCGTCTACCAGATCTCAGGATTAGCCTGGTCGGGCGGGGGCCGAATTCGCCGCGTCGAAGTGTCAGCGGATGGAGGGCGAAGCTGGACCGATGCGGAACTCTCGGGACCTGTGCTGCCGAAAGCACTCGTGCGCTTCCGCCTTCCGTGGCGCTGGAACGGGGGACCGGCCGTGCTGCAAAGCCGCGCAACCGACGAGACCGGTGCCGTTCAGCCAACACGCGACGCGCTGATCAGCGAGCGCGGAACCAAATTCAACTATCACTACTACGCCATTCAGAGCTGGGCTGTCAGCGAGACGGGCGAGGTCGCCAATGTTTACGGATAAGCATACGCAACGTCTCCCGCGACGCATTCCCGCGCGCCCGGGGATACGGCGCCTCGGGCCGGCAATGGCTTCGGCCATCGTGTTCGCAGCGTTCGCCGGCTACCGCTCCGAGGCACAGGAATCGCCGGGGCTCGGCGTCGAGGCGACGCCTGAGCAGGTGGCCGGCTGGGCGCTGACGATCATGCCCGACGGCACGGGACTGCCTCCCGGTTCAGGCACGGTCGCAGAAGGTGCCGCCGTCTTCCAGCAGAAGTGCGTCGCGTGCCACGGACCCGAAGGGCAGAATGGCATTAACGACCGTCTGGCCGGCGGTCATGGCACGCTTTCAGGCGACCGGCCCGTCAAGACGATCGGAAGTTACTGGCCCTACGCGACGACAATTTTCGACTATGTTCGCCGGGCAATGCCATTCACGTCCCCGATGTCGCTGACCGACGACGAAGTCTATGCACTCACCGCCTATCTGCTGTCGATCAACGGAATCATCGACGACGACATGGTAATCGACGCGCAATCGCTTCCCGACGTGAAAATGCCGAATGCCGGCAATTTCATCTGGGCCCGGGAAGACTGACGGTTTTCAGATCACTTGGTCCCAGGTTCGAGTCCGACCGGGCCCAGCAAACTCGATCGGTCATGCCTGGAATCTACGGCGCCGGCCAACTATATTGACGCTGACTGATCCGTTCGATTGTCTTCGGGGGCGTTGATGAAATCTGTTGTTCGTGCCAGCGCGACGCTGGCATTGGCTTGTGGATCGGTAACGCCAGTCTCTGCCCACCACTCCGCGTCCGCAGTCTTCGATTTCGAAGCGCCGGTCGAGATCACGGGTACATTGACCGAAGTACGCTGGATAAACCCGCACATCCAGATTACCGTCGACCCCGACGACAAGGAGTCGTTCTCGGAATCCTGGGGTTTCGAAAGTCAGCCGCCGCAGTGGTACCGGCGCGTCAACGTCAGCCGGAGGGTGTTCGAAGACGCAATCGGCAAGCAGGTCACGGTTCTGGGCTTCAAGGCCCGCAATGGCACGGCATACGGCTTTGTTCGTCGCATGACCTTTCCCGACGGGACCGTGTTTCTGATGGTCGGTGATCGCGGCGAGAACGTGGAGTAGAACCATGCGAGTCAGAAAATTTTGCGTGATTGCCTGCACTGTGCTGCTGGCCGCAACCCAGGCAAACGCCGCGACCGATTTGAGCGGCCTGTGGGCGAACACCGCCCGGCTTTCTCCGGTTGCACTTCAGGTCGAGTCCGAAGGTGCGCAGGAGGTCCATCGCATCGATCAGTCGGCGCGCTTCGTGCCGCCCGAGGAAGTGCCCGGCATCCTCGAGTGGACGCCCGAGCCGACCTACAAACCCGAGCACCAGGCGCAGGTCGACGATCTCTATGCGCGTGCCAACAGGATGGACCCCGTCGTCTATTGCTCCGTGCCGGGACTGCCGCGCATCGGCCCGCCGAGACGCATCATTCAACTCGAGGACGAAATCCTCTTTCTCTACGAAGACATGTCCGGTGACGTCTATCGGATCGTGCCGACCGATGGACGGCCTCATGACGAGTTCGCCAATCCTTCGCCCTACGGCGACTCGATCGGCCGCTGGGAAGACGACGTGCTGGTCGTTGAAGTGCGAAGTTTCGACGAGGCAACCTGGCTCGGCGAGCGCGGTTATTTCCACACGGATGCGATGTGGGTGACGGAACGCCTGTTCCTCTATAACGACCAGCTGATCTGGCAGGCCACCGTGCACGATCCCAATGTGCTGGTCGAGCCCTGGACGATGCCGCCGCGCGCGGTTGGCAGGGGCGGCTTCGAGTTGCAGGAATCAGCGCCCTGCATCGAAGAAGATGCGCAGCACTTCGTTAACGACGATCACCACATTCAACGCTAGACCGCCGCACCCGGCGGATGAATCAATCTACCGACACAGGAGAAACGATGTCACAAGCCACAGCACGCCATATTCTCGTCGACAGTGAAGAAGCCTGTCAGGCGCTGAAATCAGAAATCGAAGGAGGCGCGGATTTCGCCGAAATTGCCCGCCAGCATTCGAACTGCCCGTCGGGCAAACAAGGCGGCGATCTGGGTAGTTTCGGACGCGGCATGATGGTTCCTGAATTCGACAAGGTCGTCTTCAGCGCCGAGGTCGGCAGCGTACAGGGACCCGTGCAGACCCAATTCGGCTACCACCTGATCGAAGTCACGTCGCGCGACGACTAAACGTCTGCCCGCCTGAAGTCGGAGATCTGGACTTCGTGGCCGTAATCCGCATAGTCGCCCGCCGCGCGACCGGCGCGAAACTCGCCCCAGTTGATCTGGCGGTACAGTGCCGGGCTGTCGCCGGCACAAAGCGGCGGCAGCGGCGCGTAGTCGGTCTCGTATGAGGGGTTGAAGAAGAAGGCGGCGCTGTAGCGCTCGCGCTCACTGTTGGCGAGCACGCGATGCAATGGAGCCCGGTAGCGGTCGTTGGACCAGACCTGCACGATGTCGCCGATATTGATGACGAGCGCATCGGCTCTCGGCTGAACCAGGCGCCATTCACCGTCGCGGAAGACCTGCAGCCCCGGCTGCTCGTTCTGGATCAGGACCGTGAGGGCGCCGGCGTCCGTGTGCTCGTTGATGCCGAGATGCCCGTCCGGTGATGCCATCGACGCGTCAGCC
>JASFSD010000318.1:0-4087 GCA_050114575.1 Gammaproteobacteria bacterium
GAATACCTGCGCATGGCGGCTTAGAGCCCGCCGGATGAATAAATAGGAGGGACAGCCGCAGAAATACTATGGCCTCTCAGCGTTGCGCGAACGCGACCAGGGAGCTGCCGGCGACGACCGCAACGTATTGTCTGCCGTCGTTGCCGCGGTAAATCATCGGGTTCGCGTTCACGTTGGACTCGAGTTCGACGGCCCAGAGCTCTTCGCCGTCTGCGGCGTCGAACGCCCGGAAGCGCCGGTCGTTGGTCGCCCCGACGAAGACGAGCCCGCCGGCCGTGACCGAGGGCCCCGCGTTGCCGCTCGTGCCGAAGTGCTGCTTGTCCGGCGGCAGGTTTTCGTTGATGCCGAAATTCGTCTGCCAGGCGACCTCGCCCGTGTTTGCGTCGATGGCCATCAGGCGCGTCCAGGGCGGTCGGTAGCAAGGTAGCGACCCGACGACCTCGCCGTCATCGTTTCGGAGCGGCGCGCTGAACGTGAAATAGGGCCCGGGCCCATTGACGTTACCGCGATCGTAAGGCGTCGTCGTGCCGGCGACGCCCCGGCCATAGTTGCCGCCGGGCTTGCGTGCTTCGATCCAGCCGGCGAGCGACGTATCGTGCGCGTGCGCGAACACGAGCCCGCTCGTGGGATCGGCGGCAAGGCCGCCCCAGTTGACGCCGCCGCCGGCGCCCGGCAACTGCACGGAGGTCCGCGGCGGCGCGCCCTCCTCGTGAAACAGGAACGGCGAATAGGGGCCCTGATTGTCGAACCCGCCATTGCGCTCCCAGAGCGCCTCGCATTCGGCTGCGTGCTGCGGCGTCGTGTCCTCGGGACGCACCATATCGCGCTCCCTGACGAAATCGACACGCGCGACGGGTTCTGCGGGCTTCACGGGGAACGGCTGCGTCGGGGCATACCATTCGCCGGGCACGTTCCCCCCAGGCACTGGCCGCTCTTCGACTCCGAACACAGGCTCGCCCGTGATGCGATCGAGGATGAATACCCAGGCCGTCTTGCCGATCGACGTGAGCGCGGGCAGCGTGCGTCCGTCCTGCTCGATGTCGATCAGCACCGGCGGATTCGGCATGTCGAGATCCCACAGATCGTGATGCACGGTCTGGAAGTGCCAGCGATACTCGCCGGTCATCGCATCGACGGCGACGATCGAATTCGAGAACAGGTTGTTGCCCGGACGGTCGCCGCCCCAGTAATTTCCCGCTGCGCTGCCGAAAGGCATGTAGAGGATTCCACGGTCAGGGTCGAGCGTCATGTACCAGGACCAGACGTTGACGCCGGAGCGGTTGCGCCAGCCGTGGTTTAGCCACGTCTCGTGTCCGACCTCGCCGGGCGCGGGCACGGAGTGGAAACTCCAGACGTGCTCACCGGTTCGCACGTCGAACGCCCGCGTGTCGCCGGGTTCCGCCAACGCGATCTCGCCCGTGGTCGCGCCGAGCAGCGCGAGGTTTTCGTAGATCAGCGGAACGCCGTTCCACGGCACGGCGATCTGCGTCACACCGTTGCTGCCGAAACCACGGGCTGGCTCGCCGGTCGCGGCCTCGAGAGCAACGAGCGTCGGTCCGGCCGTGACTAGAATCCGCGCTGCGATCTCCCCGTCGCCGGGCCAGTACGCGACGCCCCGCGCCGTTGTGCCAAAGGGCTCGGGCAGCGCGGCGCGCCAGATTTCGGTGCCGGTGGCGGCGTCGAGCGCGAGGACCTCATGACCGCGCGCGGGCAGGTACATGACGCCGTCGATGACAATCGGCGTGGCCTGCGGATTGCCGGCCGGGCCGGGCGCGTCGTCGAGCGCTGTCCGCGCCACGGGCAAGCTCCACGCCATCTCGAGATCCCGGACGTTTTGCGGTGTGAGCTCGGTCAGAGGCGAGAACCGCGTGCCTGCGTGGTCACGGCTATACATGGGCCAGTCGCCCTCCGGTATCGGCGCCTGGGCGAGTGCCGCGACCGGCAGCGTCAGCGCCGCAAAAAGAAGTGCCTCGATCTTTGTCATCGGAGTTCCACCCTCTTTGGCGTTCGTTCTAGTCACGATTAATGTGAGACCAGCTCGAACTCCCCGTGATTCGGGATGTAGTAATGATAGTGCCTATAAAAGACCATTATGTCAGCGCCGAGACCGGTGGGGCAGGCTGAAAGATGAGTATGCCGCCTGCTACAACGACTGGAGGCCTCATCGCAGTCAGGATCAGCGAGTTCCACGCCGACGAAGACGACGCGAGCTTGAGTCGCAAAACCGAATCGTGGCCGAGCGTTTCCCTCAGGCGCACGTCACCTGTGCGTATAGATCGAATGCCCCTGCTCGAAATAGTTGAAAATTCTTCGCTCGTAAGAGATGACGCGGGATTGCGAAGATATTCTGAAACGTACCATGAACGGATAAGAACAGCTGGGCATGACCGATAGATTAGAATCGGCGCATCCGCCGCTCGCGTTGCCGAGTTGGTTCATGTGAAAGCTCGGCGCGATTATTCGCGTACTGTCTCGTGTCATGGGCGGTGCCAGGCATCATGTCACGATGAGCGGGCGCGTAGCTTCGGAGTTTGTCAGTCATCAGCCGCCGGGGCGCTTGGCCCTGCTGCTTGAGAAGCCTGCGAAAGAAGCGGGCGGCGGCTTTCCTGTTCCGCCGTGTCTGGACGAGGATATCCAAGACCTGGCCATCTTGATCCACCGCTCGATACAGATACCGAAGCTGCCCGGCGATACGCACGAAGACTTCATCGATGTACCATTGGTCGCCGCCCGAACCCGATCGCTTTCGTAGCCTATTCGCGTAGGCGGGGCCAAAGCAAGGCACCAGCGACGGACCGTTTCCAGCGGTGGTCCCGGTGATTAGGACAGTGAGATAAGTGTAGGCTTTGCCCCGAGGCGGGGGAACCGTCAGATGGAGCGAAGTCTTAATGAGAAGACCAAGAAGGAATCACAGTCCGGAGTTCAAGGCGCGGGTTGCGCTGGAAGCGTTGAAGGGCGAGAAGACGCTGGCGGAGCTGTCTTCACAGTTCGATGTGCATCCGAACCAGATCACGCAATGGAAGGTCCAGCTTCTGGAGCAGGCGGCATCGGTGTTCAATGGTGGGCGGCCGAAATCCGAGGAGCCGATCGATCTCAAAGCGCTGCACGCGAAGATCGGCGAGCTGACGCTGGAGAACGATTTTTTAGAAGGCGCGCTCATCAAGGCGGGCATGCTGAGCGCAAAGCGATGATCGACCCGAGTCACGAGCTCTCGATTGTCCGGCAGGCGAAGATCCTTTCGATCTCGCGATCGTCGTTCTACTACACGCCCAAGCCGCCATCGCAGTGGGATCTTGAGCTCATGAGGGCCATCGACCGGCTGCACCTGGAGGCGCCATTTGCCGGAAGTCGGATGATGAGGAAACTCCTGGCGGCTGAAGGGTTTAAGGTCGGCCGGCGGCACGTGAGGACGCTGATGCGGAAGATGGGCATCGAGGCCTTGTACCGGAAGCGAAACACCTCGCGCCGGCATCCTGGGCATGAGGTATTCCCGTACCTACTCCGAGGCCGGACCATCACCGAGGCCAATTCCGTCTGGGCACTCGACATCACGTATATCCCGATGGCGAAAGGCTTTCTCTACTTCGTCGGCGTCATGGACTGGGCGAGCCGGAAAATCCTCTCGTTCCGGCTCTCAAACACGCTGACGGCGGACTTCTGCGTCGAAGCGCTCGAGGACGCCATCAGCCGTTACGGCTGTCCTGAGATCGTCAACACCGACCAGGGCAGCCAGTTCACGAGCACGGCCTTCGTCGAGGCTGTCCAGCGCCACAGGATCACGCTCAGCATGGATGGCAGGGGCGCCTGGAAGGACAACGTCTTCATCGAGCGCTTCTGGCGGACCCTAAAGTACGAGGAAGTCTACCTGCGGGCGTATGAGACGGTCACGGCGGCCCGGGAATCGATCAGGAAATATCTGGCGTTCTACAATGGCCGTCGGCCGCACACTGCAAACGACGACTTAACGCCGGATACGGCATACTTTGGCTCGCTGCCGATCAACCAGGCAGCGTGATGACAAAACCGCAAGGCTTATCACTTATCGACAGCTAAAAAACTGTCCGAAAAAGCGGGACCCTTTCTAAGT
>JASFSD010000319.1:0-4076 GCA_050114575.1 Gammaproteobacteria bacterium
GCGTTTCGCGGGATGGGCCTGGAAGTACCTGATGGGGGAGCCCGAGCCGGTCGCGGAGATCTCCTACCAGTACATACCGGGACCCAGCGCCGATCTGCCGATTCGCATCTACCGTCCCGCTGAAGCCGCAGACGCGCCCGCGCCCGCCCTGATCTATTTTCACGGCGGCGGCTTCGTGCTCGGCAACCTCGAAATCTGCGATTCGTTCTGCCGCTCGATCGCGAACCGCTCCGGCTGCGTCGTCATTTCGGTCAATTACCAGAAGGCGCCCGAACACAAGTTTCCGATACCGCTCGAGGATTGCTACGCGGCCGCAGAATGGGTCTTCTACTGGGCCGAAACGCTCAAGATCGACGCCGCGCGCATCGGCGTTTTCGGCGACAGCGCCGGCGCCAATCTCGCGGCGGCTGTCACCTTGCGGGCACGTGACGAGCAGGGTCCGGCTTTTGCCTGGCAGATGCTGGCCTATCCGTGTGTCCGATACGCCTGGGACTCGCCTTCGGCCCGGGAGCATGCCGAGGGCTACACGCTGGAGCGGGCCGGCATGGAATACTTCTGGAAGCACTATGTGCGCTCGCCTGCCGACGGTGATGATCCGCTCTGCGCACCGCTGCAAGCCGTCTCGCATGCGAACCTTCCGCCGGCACTCATACTTTGTGCGGAGTACGACCCGCTGCTCGATGACGGGCGTGATTACGCAGAGAAACTCGCACAAGCCGGCGTCGAGACGAAGCTGAGCATTTACGAAAGCATGCCGCACGGCTTTCTCTGGATGGGAGGCGCCGTCGAGCGTACCAGCGATGCGCTCGACGAAATCGCTGCCGCGGGGCGCGAAGCACTGGGCTGAGGCCCGCGAGCCCTAAATTTCTACCCGTTCCGGCCGATATATTTCAGGCAGCCGCAAGCTTTGCGGTGTGCGAGGGGCGAGCGTTGGCAGCGAATTGCGTTTGCGTAAACAATCTGATCGAAGACTCATGCAGAAAGATTGTCATGGGTCAGTCGAATCTGCCCAGCATGCCCGATATCGCCGCGCGGATGGTGACCGAGATGCGGCAACCGAATTGCGATGCGTCGTCGATTTCCTCGATTATCCGGATGGACCCTGGAACGACCGCGTACTTGCTCCGAATCGCCAACAGCGCGCTCTATGGCGGCGTTTCGAAGGTGCTCAAAGTCGAAAACGCCATCGTGCGGATTGGCTTGACCGCGGCCCGCAATCTCGTGACGGCTCACGCCGTGCGCGCGATGTTCTTCACGTCTTCGCCGATGCTCTCCACGATCATGGATCAGTCATGGCGGTCCAGTGCCCGGCTCGCCGCGCTGAGCTCGGTGCTCGCCAGCCGTTGCTCCACGTTCTCTCCGGAGCGCGCGATGCTGGCCGGGCTGTTTCAGGATATCGGTACCCTTCCGATCCTCAAGGCGTTGGAAAGCGTCGATGAGAGTCTGCTCGACGAGGCGCTGGTCCGCCGCGTCATCGATCGGTTTTCGACCCAGGTCGGCGTGGCCCTGCTCCGTTACTGGAAATTCGATGAGGATCTCATGGAAGTCGTTCGCAGCCGTTGCGACTGGCACCGCAACCCTCAGCCTTATCCCGATCTCGCCGACCTCGTCCTTCTCGCCCGCATGCACGAATGCATCGGCACGAGCGGAATGATCGGGCTCCCGCCGATCAACGAGCTGTCGGCATTTTCGAAGTTTCCGCTGGGTGAGCTGAGCCCCGATGCAAGCCTCGGGATCCTGCGCGAGGCGGAGTCTGCGGTTCAGGAAATCGTGCAGTCGCTGGCAGCGTAGCCCCTCTCAGAAGTCGTCCGCGGTTCGGGCTACGCGGTCAGCCAGTCCGCAAGATCCGTCTTGAGCTGTTGCAGGTCCGCCTGGCGGGTGTACATCATGTGGCCGGCATCGTAGTAGCGGTGAGTGATCCGCTGGCGCACTTCCTCGGGCACATCGAGCCTGGCAAGCGACCAGTCCGTTGCGCTGTAGGGCGTGCCGAGGTCGTAGCGGCCGCTCGCGGCGAGCACCTTCAGATGAGGATTGCGGCGCAGCGCCCGGGCGAGCTCCGGGCTCGTCGTCGGGAAGCCCATGCTTTCCCAGCTGTCTCCCTCGCGGCTCCACTTCCAGCTCTTGTGGGCCTCCATGTTCAGAACCTCGTAGCGCGTCTCGAGATCGAGGCCGAGCACGTCCCGCATGTAAGCGAGTGACGCCATCGTGTACGGCGCACTGACCGCCTCGATACCGGGATCGAATTCCCACTTGCGGGTCCGCGTCGCCGCCATCGGACCGGTGGAGCGTGAGTCGAGCCGGCCGACGATCAGGCCCTGGTCGCGCATGGCTTCGAAGAAGAACGTCTGGTCGCTGATACGCAGGTCGTTGTCGTCGACGAGGGCACGAGGCAGACCGGTGAGCTCTGCGAGGCGTTTGGCAACGCGGTTTCTTTTCGACTCCGCCAGGCGCGAGCCGGAATGCAGCGCCGCGGCGTATTCGTCGTTCGCGAAGGCTTCCGCGGCCTCTCTCGCAGCGGCCGAGGATTCGGCGAGCTTGCCTCGAAGCAGGCCGTGGTACTGCGCCGTGGCGGCGAACGCCGGCAGGAAGAGCGCATAGGGCAGGTCGTTCGCGGGCGCGAAGACGAGGCTCTGAAAATCCATTGCGCAGGAGACCAGAATCAGGCCCGAGAGCGCCACGCCGGCCTCCTGCAGCCGGTCGGCGATGGCGGCGCCGCGCGTGGTGCCATAGCTCTCGCCGGCGAGGTAAACGGCCGACCCCCACCGGTTGTAGCGTGTGAGCCAGAGGCGGATGACTTCGACGAGGGCTTCCGCGTCGCCGTCGACGCCGAGCATTTTCTTGCGTGCCTCTTCGCCCGATGTCGTCGACCAGCCCGTATGCGGTGGGTCGATGAACACCAGATCGAAATCGTCGAACCATGACGAGGCGTTGTCTTCGACACCGTAGGGCGGTTCCGGCATCGAGCCGTCATCGGGAACGACAACGCGTTTCGGTCCGAGCGCGCCCAGATGCAGCCAGATCGACGACGATCCCGGGCCGCCGTTGAACGCGAAGCAGACCGGCCGCTCGGCCGGTGCGGCGCCATCGAGCAGATAGGCCGTCGCCAGCACGGCTGCCTGCGGGTCGCCGCTGGCACCATCGAGGCCTGGCGCACCCACAGCAAGAAATGCGCTCGAGGCCCGGTATGGCAGCTTACGCCCGCCGATCTCGACGCTGCCGGTGCTTTCCGCCGCGGGGCGCGCCAGCAGCTTTTCCACGTGTTCCTTTTGCCGCTTGCCGGCATCCGGATCGGACGGTTTTGCGGCTGATGATTCGGTCTTTTCGCTCACGGAGTATCCCCCAGGTGGCTCGTCGCGGTGGTCCTGAACCGCGATTGTAAGGGCGGTCGGCGGTCGCGGGGAGGTTCCGGGCGATCTGCAGGAAAAAATGGGTGCGCGCCGAGCAGACGGCTCGGTTTGCCGATCGCGAAGTGGCAGGTGGTACCATCGAGTCTGGCGATGTTGCCGAACAGTATCCGGCAGATCTAGGGGAAGCGGAAGTCCGCATTATTTTCAGGGGGCGCGATGCGCAGGCGATTCTTTTTTCCGACACTGGCGATCGGGCTGCTGCCGCTGGCCAGCGTCGTCGCACACCACTCACCCGCGATGCTCTACGATCTGAGCGGCGAGATCACGGTCGAGGGCACGGTCACCGAGTACGTGCTCGGCAACCCGCATATGCGTATCTATCTCGACGTCGACAACGACGGCACGACGGAACGGTGGCTGGCCGAAGGCGGTTCACGGACCCAGTTGCTGCGCGTCGGCTGGACGGGCGATGAGCTCAAGCCCGGCGATAAGGTCACGGTTCGCGGACACCCTTCGCGGGACGGGTCGAATCTCGTTCACATGGAGTACCTGACGCTGCCGGATGGCACCGAGCGCTTCACGGAGGACCTCAGGGTCGAGCAGTTCGAGGATCGCCGGCGGCGTTAGGGGTGAGCATGAAAACAGCAAATCGCTCGAGACTCGCTGCGCATTGGCTTCGTCCCGGTCTGCCGATTCTGGCTTTGTTCGTCATGGGGCTCCCGACGAGCG
>JASFSD010000320.1:0-4053 GCA_050114575.1 Gammaproteobacteria bacterium
GTGATTCCAGAGCGTCCTGGACTCCTGATCCTGCATCACGAACAGCCCGTCATACAGACCGACATTGTCGAAGTGCAGCATCTCGCCGCCGTCGATGCTCGGAACCAAACTGGTTCCGCTGTTGCAGACGGGTCAGAACGTGGCAAGCCAGTGCCTGCCGTCGATTGTTCCCTGGGCCAGATGGTGATACGCCATCTGGTCCGTGACGAGTGCCAGATGGCCACCGGCCGTTTCCAGCACGAGCATGCGGGTGCTCGCACCTAGCCTGCCCTCCGCCAGTGCCTGACTCAGGGGCTCGGTTTCCTCGACGTAGAAGGTTTCGAACCAGCCGTTACCGGCATTGCTGAATCGCTCGATATCGAAGCCCGGCTTGGCCGGGCCATCGGGCAACTCCACCGGCAGGTTTTCGGATGGCTGAGCAGTAAGGGGACCCGAATGGCCGAGGGCCGCGGCCGCGACAAGAAGGACGCTCGAAAGACGAATCTGCACCAGCTACACCCCCTCTGCTTAAGCTCAAGAGATGACTCGTGCTCGAGTCTAGCGCATTCGTGTCCGAAGATCCCGACCTGGCGAGCCGGTCTCGGGGACAGGGCTGGGGAGCCGGGACCACAACCGTTGCCGCGGGTCCCCGATCGTGGCAGATTGCCTCGCCATGAGCAGCGGCACCATCCGATTGACCCAGTACTCGCACGGCGCAGGGTGCGGTTGCAAGATATCACCGAGCGTCCTGACCGAGATTCTCGAGAAAGTGCCTGGCCAGGTCAGGGATCCGAGCTTGATCGTCGGTTACGACTCGCGTGACGATGCAGCCGTCTACCGCATCGGTGAGGATCAGGCCATCGTCAGCACCACGGACTTCTTCATGCCGATCGTCGACGATCCGTTCGACTTCGGCGGCATCGCCTCAGTCAATGCGCTCAGCGACATTTACGCCATGGGCGCGAGGCCCGTCGTCGCCATCGCAATCCTCGGCTGGCCGCTCGACAAGCTCGACCCCGGCGTTGCCGGTGAGGTGCTGAGCGGCGCCCGCGATGCGTGCACGCGGGCCGGCATTCCGCTGGCCGGCGGGCACAGCATCGATGCGCCCGAACCGATCTTCGGCCTGGCCGTGACCGGGCTCGTGCACCCCGCGGCCATACGGTCCAACAATCTGGCCCGCGCCGGCGACTCGCTGTATCTGACCAAGCCGCTCGGCGTCGGCATTCTCACGACGGCGCAAAAACAGGGCATCCTCGCCGATGAGGACTTCGTCGCCGTCCGCCGGCTCATGCTCGAGCTCAACGACATCGGCACCGAGCTTGCGGGGGTCGAGGCGGTTCACTCGATAACCGACGTGACGGGTTTCGGCCTGCTCGGCCACCTCAGTGAAATGTGCGAGGCCAGCGGCGTCTATGCGGAGATCGAATTCGCCAGCGTGCCAAAGCTCGACCCCGTGCCTCATTACCTGACGCAAGGCGCGGTGCCCGGGGGAACGGCGCGCAACTTTGCGAGCTACGGCCACAAGGTCAACCCGTTGAGCGAAGACGCGAGGAATGTGCTTTGCGACCCGCAGACCAGTGGTGGCCTGCTCGTCGCCGTTGCCCCTGACGCCGACGAAGCCTTCCTGAGGCTTGCCGCGAATCGCGGGCTCGACCTCGAGCCGTTCGGGACGCTGCAGAGCAAAGGCGAGCATCGGGTCACCGTCAAGTGACGGCATCGGTGACTGCCATCGCCCGCCCGGCTGGATCCATATGAGCCGGATCTACCTCGACTACAACGCCAGCACACCGCTGGCCCCCGAGGTGGCCACAGTGATGCGCCGCCTCATGGATGAGGCCTACGGCAACCCCTCGAGCACCCACTGGGCCGGCGCTCCGGCACGCGAGGCGATCGACACGGCCCGCCGGCAGGTGGCGGACCTGCTCGGTTGTCTGCCGGACGAGATCGTGTTCACGAGCGGCGGCAGCGAGGCGAACAATCTGGCGCTCAAGGGCACTTTCTATTCCAGACGACGATCGTCGTTTCATTTGATCACGACGGCTGTCGAGCATCCGGCGATCCTGGCTCCCTGTGCGTTTCTCGAGGCCCAGGGCGCGCGCGTCACCTTGCTCCCCGTCGACCGTCACGGGCTCGTCGATCCCGACGATCTCGAAGGTGCCATCCGCGAAGACACCGGGCTCGTCAGCATCATGCACGCCAACAACGAGGTCGGCACGATCGAGCCGATCGAGGAATGCTCGCGAATCGCGCGTGAGCACGGCGTGCCCTTCCACAGCGATGCCGCCCAGTCGGTCGGCAAGATCCCGACCCGAGTCGACGAGCTCGGTGTCGACATGCTGAGCCTGGCCGGACACAAGTTCTATGCACCGAAGGGCGTCGGCGCGCTCTACATTCGCCGCGGTATCGATCTCGAGCCGCTCATCCACGGCGCCGGCCACGAAACCGGCCGGCGCGCCGGAACCGAGAGTGCCCTGCTCGTCGGCGCGCTCGGCGCGGCCAGCGAGCTGGCGCGAGACCTCTCGGGCACGGACAGCATCCAGGCGCTGCGCGACCTGCTCTGGCACGAGATTCAGGAGGCATTCGGCGACGCCGTCGCTCTGAACGGGCATCCGGACAGGCGCCTGCCGAACACGCTCAATGTCTCCTTCATCGGCCGGAGAGGCTCGGAAATTCTTGCCGCCATGCAAGGTGTCGCCGCATCGACCGGCTCGGCCTGCCACGCCGATCGCGTCGAGCTGTCCCCGGTGCTCAAGGCCATGGGCGTGCAGCCGAATGCCGGCATGGGGTCGATTCGATTCAGCCTCGGGCGGCCAACGACGGAAGACGAGATCGACCGGCTCATGGAGAATTTGACCGCTTAGCCCCCCGGACAGGCCCGTCTTCGACGCTATTGCCCAGCGTGTTAAGCCGTCCACAGAATTAGGTCGGGATTGCGGGTAAGGTAGCCGCAACTTCAAAGTATCCGTGCTGCCATGGCGCTCTCCGATACCGGGATCCTCGAGCTAAAGCCAACCGAAAAACCGTACAAAGTCCGCGACAGCGAAGGCCTCTATCTCGAGGTCCGGCCGACTGGAGCGAGACTCTGGCGGTACCGTTACCGTCTCGGCGGCAAAGAGAACATGTACGCCATCGGCGCTCACCCGGAAGTCAAAGTCGTGGATGCGCGCCGGGCCCGCGATGAGGCCCGCCGACTCGTCAGGCAGGGCATCAACCCGTCCCATCACCGCAAAGAGCAGGAGCAGCTCAACGTTCGCCGCGACGACGGCTCGTTCGAAGCCGTAGCCAGGGAGTGGCTCGATTCGGTCAAACAGGAATGGTCGGAGCGAACTCAACGGCAACGCGAGCGCCTGTTCGAGAAAGACATCTTTCCGGAGATCGGTGCCACCCCGATGCGCGAGGTGACGCGCGAGCAGGGACTCGCGGTCATCCAGAAGATCGAAAAGCGCTCACCCCGACTCGCACAGATGGCGCTCAGGTCCATCGCGGCCGTTTCGCAGATGGCCGTCAATTCCGGCCATGCCGACACCGAGCTCGTCTACCGAAATGCGCTGCGCAGCAAGCCGGCACAACGCAGACAGCCCCTGAAGCCAGACGAGATCGCTGAATTCTTCCGCACCCTCGCCGAACATCCCTCCGATAACCTGACCAAGGGCGCAATTCAAATGCTCTGGCTCACCCTGGCTCGCCCGAAAGAGATCCTTCAGGCGCGCTGGTGGGAGTTCGACCTGGCCGAAAGGCTCTGGGTCGTCCCGTCGGAGAGGATGGCGCTGGGCCGGCCGCATCGTGCGCCCCTGCCGAGCCAGGCTGTCGCACTGCTCGAGGAAATCAGAACGGTATCCGGAGGCTTCGAGCACGTCTTTCCCAATCGAACCGACCCGACTCGCCATGCGTCGCATTCCCTGTTGACCCGGGCACTGCAGTCGATGGGCTACCGCGGCAAGCTGAACGCCAACGTGATTCGCCTGACCGGACGCAGCATTCTCGTCGAGCAGGGATTTCCCGTAGAAGTGATCGACCGCCAGCTTGCCCACGTCAGCAAGAAGAACACTCAGATCTACTATCAGGGTGACTTGC
>JASFSD010000321.1:0-4052 GCA_050114575.1 Gammaproteobacteria bacterium
CCGTGACCTCTCCGAGCTCTTCCGGCACCTCTGCCAGCGCTCTCGCGCAGAGCGCCGGAACGGCCGCTACGGCCAAAAGGCCGACGATAAGTCGCTTGAACACCCGTAACTCCTTGATATTGCTAAACACAGAAAAACTTCCTCGTTTGACGTAAGCGCGTGCAAAAATCCTTCGGAGGAACCCGCAACTCGAGCCGGAGCACCGAAACTCACCGTGGCGAAGGAATTTCCCGAAACCGACCGTCTAACCCCCCGGAACCGATCGGAATGGCCTTTGATGGACCTGAGTGACGACAAGCGTCTCGCGGAACGGATGCTCGACGGCGAACAACGCGCGTTCGACGAGTTTTTCCACGGCTATTTCGACCGTCTTTACCGCTTCGCTATCGTCAGACTCGACCATAACGAAGCGGCAGCCGAGGACGTTGTGCAACAGACATTGTGCAAAGCAGTTGAAAAGATCTCACAGTATCGAGGGGAATCGGCGATGTTTACCTGGCTTTGCCGGATTTGCCGGAACACGATTGTCGACACATTCCGCGCGGCCGACCAGCCGAAGGGGCGGGTGGTTCCGTTCGAGGAGACCGACGAGATCCGCCTCGCGCTCGAATCGCTGTCGAGCTGGGATACCGACGATCCGCATCAGGGCATGGTCAACCAGCAGATCACGCGCCTGGTGCGCGTCGTGCTCGATTACCTGCCGCGGCATTACGGTCAGGTGCTCGAGTGGAAATACATCGAAGGGCACTCGGTGAAGGAAATTGCGAGTCAGCTCGGCGTCGCTCCGAAAGCCGCCGAGTCGACTCTGACGCGGGCACGCACCGCCTTCAAGGAAGGATTTTCGGCGCTCGGTCTCGGAGAAGCACTGGAGCTTAGCCTCGGAGAAGGATGATGGCAGACAAGGAAAAATCGACGCAGGGTGAAGCAATGATTGGTCAGCTTATTGCCGCTGCGGGCCGCGGCCCGACGGCGAGCCCGGAAGCCAAAGAGCGGATCTACGCCAAGGTCCGGGCGCACTGGGAAGAACATGCGCGCCCGCCGCAAGCCGGCCCGCAAGCGCCGACCGGCGACGCCGATGGGCGACACAAGATCGCGCAGCTGCGGCCGAGATCGCATTCAACGAGCCCGGCGCCGCGCGCTCGAGCTGTCCGCTGGTCGGCACGGGCCGTCGGTCTGGCTGCAGCCGCAGCGGCCATGGCGCTCACGCTGGTCCTGCTGCAGAACGTCGGCGACGACGTCACCGTCGAAGCACAGCTCGCCGAGATTTCGCGCGTCGACGGCAACGCGGCGCTCGTCCGCGGCGGTGAGACACAGTTGCTCGGTGGCTCGGCGATCGCACAGGCCATCCTCTCCGGCGACAGGCTCAGCACCGACTCCGGTGCCCGGGTTGCCATGCGCCGGGACGACGGGCTGCTGCTCCGTCTCAATGTAAACACAGAGATTCAGTTCGTCGACGCCGCCAACATCGAGCTCCTGTCCGGCACGCTCTATGTCGATGCCGGGGACGGGCTGTCGAGTCAGCCCCTGGAAGTGAATACACCACTGGGTGGCGTCGAGCATCTCGGAACGCAGTATGAGGTCGGCTACGAGGATTCCCGGCTGCGCGTCAGGATCCGTGAAGGGCGCGTTGCCTGGCGCGGCAGCACGGCCGAGACCAGCGGCGTTGCCGGAGAGCAATTCGAGATCGACTCGGCCGGCGTCGAATCGCGCGGAACCATTGAGCCAGACGACCCGTCGTGGAACTGGGCGATCGAACTCGCCACTCTGCCGCGGGCGGACGAGTATCGGCTCGGCGAAGTGCTGGACTGGATCGCGCGTGAGCGCGGGCTGACTCTCGCATTTACGAATGCAGCGACGCGTCAGGGCGTGAGCGATGAGATCGTCGTCGGGCTCGAGGGGCTGAACCCGCTCGAGACGCTCGACGTCATCGAGCGCACAGCCGGAGTGCGTGCCGAGATTCGCGAGGACAGCCTCGTCATCACCAACTGATCGCCGCCGACTGGCAGATCACGGCAAAAAAGCCGAGCGGAGCCGGAGCCAATTCGGCGATAATCGTCCGGGATCCAAACCGAGAATTCAGACTCGATCCCGTCACGAGTGAGCGCCGCCCTTTCCTGCAGGACGCCATTACTGGCCCTTATTGCCTTGCTTGGCTTCCCCGCCGGCGCGGCGCTGGCCCAGCTGCCCGACTACACCGGGCGCCCGATCGTGGACCTCATCGATGCACTCCGGGACCAGGGTGCGAGAATTGCCTACAGCACCGACAGCCTGCCTGCCCGTCTGCGCGTCAACGCCACGCCGGATACGGAGGACAGGCTCGAAGCGCTGCGCGAGATCCTGGCGCCGCACGGCCTCGATGTCGAGGTCGGCCCGCGCGATACCTGGCTGATCGTCAGACGACCCCGCGCCACCTCGCCGCTGGCAACGGTGCCGACAGACTCAGGGCCGACGCTGATCCCCCCGTCACTCGAGACCGTGATCGTCACCGCATCCCGATATCCAATCGAGCGCCGCAGCGCAGTCTCTGCGACAGACTTCGGTCGCCACACGCTCGAAACGACGCCGGCTCTCGGGCAGGACCCGCTGCGGATAACCCATCGACTACCCGGCGTCGCCAGCGATCAGCTGAGCTCCAGGATGCACATTCGGGGCGGTGACCTCGACGAAGTGCTGCTGCGCCTCGACGGTATCCGTCTCTACAGCCCCTATCACCTCAAAGACTTTCAAAACATTTTCAGCAGCATCAATCCCAGGGTCATCGAATCCATGGATGTTCGCACCGGCGGTTACGAGGCGCGCTTCGGCGATCGCTTGAGCGGCGTTGTCGACATGTCGTCGATCACACCGAGCGAATATCGTCATCATGAGCTCGGCGTCAGCTTCCTGGAAACTTCGGTTCTGAGCAGCGGCCTCTTCGGGGATGGGGCAGGTTCCTGGGTAACGTCTTTGCGGCGGGGCAATCTGGACGTTCTCGCCGAGGCCGCGGACTCCGACATCGGCAAGCCCCAATACGTCGATTTCTTCAACAAGCTCGAATTCTCACTCTCGCCGCGCCTGCGAATAGAAACCGCGATCCTGAGCCTCGACGACAAGATCACCTTGAAGGACGGTGACCAGGCAGACGCCACCGCCGATTACGACGACAGTTACATCTGGACGACGCTAACGCGCAGCGGTGAAGGCGGTCTCGAATCGAGCTTCACCGTGTCGTCCACGAATCTGCACCGCACCCGGGCCGGTGACCTCAATGAAGCCGATCGCGTCATCGGCTCCTTGTCGGAAATGAGCCGGTTCGACCGCCTTGCCCTGAGCGCAGAATGGTCTCTGCAGCCGATCGAGGCCCTGTACATCAACTGGGGTGCCGAGTATGCCAAGAGCGATTCGCGTCACCGCTTCGCGGCGGATCGCAGCTTTCTGCGCCCGATCACGGCCACTGAGCTCGATGGCTCCAATTCCCCGCCTGTCGGCGCCGATCTCAGACTGCGCCAGATCAAGCGCGCCGCGCACGTGAGCTTTCGCTATCAGCCGATCCAGCGCTTCGTCACCGAAATCGGCGCGCGCTGGGACGAGCAGACGCTGACCGGAGAAAGCCAGATCAGCCCGCGGCTGAATGCTCGCTTCGATATCTCTGCCCGCACGCGGCTGCGTGCCGGCTGGGGCGAGTTTGCGCAGTCTGGCTCCCTGAGCGAGCTCGCGATCGCCGATGGGATAACGGCACCCGGCCCGACCGAAAAGTCGACCCATACGGTTTTCGGTATCGAGCACGCGTTCCATGACACGATCCTGGCGCGCCTGGAAGTCTATGAGAAGCGGGCGAACCGCCTGACGCCCCGCTTCGAAAACCTGTTCGAGCGCGTCAGTCTCGTGCCCGAGTTGCTGCCCGACCGGTTCCGCATCGCACCGCTGAGTGCCGAGACCCGGGGAATCGAGTTCGGCATCGACGGCGGTCTCGACCGCTTCAGCTGGTGGACCAACGTCGCATTGGCCCGCACGCGTGAGCGGCTCGCCAGCGGAACCTTCCGGCGCAGCTGGGACGAGCGACGCGCGATCAA
>JASFSD010000322.1:0-4034 GCA_050114575.1 Gammaproteobacteria bacterium
GAGGACGCCGCGAACGCTGGTGCTCGAATCGAGCACTGTCAGGAATTCCTGCGCATCGCGTAGACCGACCCCGTCGAGCCAGGCACTCCCCATGTTGAGCGGCTGGTGGTGCATGCAGATCAGGATGTGCTGGGCTTCGTGTTCCTTGAGCGCGGCGGAGAGCGCCTCCAGCCGCCTGGCGCCGAGTCCTCCGGCATCCTCCCCGGTCAGAAAGGTGTTCAACAGAAGCAGCGACCAGTTGCCGAGCCGGAGCGAGCCGCAGAACTGGAAAGGATCCTTGCTCAGGATCTCGTCCATGAGCTTGGGATCGTCGTGATTGCCGGGCAGGCACAGCACGCGAACCTGCAGCGCTTCCATCTCCGAGCGAAACAGCTCATACCCGGCGCGGCTCTCGTCCTGGACGATGTCGCCGGTGACGAGAACGGCGTCCGCCGGCCAGCCCTCGTTCTTCTGCGCGCATTCGATGACGGCTCGAAAGGTCTCGAAAGTATTGACGCCGCGCATTCTGCTGTCCTTCGAGGCATGCAGATGCGTGTCGCTGATCTGCAGTAAGCGAATCGGTCTTTCCTTTGGGCTTGCGGACATACTGCCTTGACGGTCGGGAGCCAGGCTCGCCATCTTACTCAAAGCCCGTGCGCCGACGTCGGATTTGGCTCACAGATCAATGCCCGGCCCGGTTGCGTGCCGCTCGGCGACTGGGCGAAAATCCGGGTTTACTCCTTCAAAGTCAATCACAATAATTTCATGGCATCGAGTAGCGAGAAGATAGCGGCGGCCGGGCGGCCGCCCCGGCGCGAGCTTGCGAACGCAATTCGCGCACTGGCAATGGATGCCGTTCAGGCAGCCAACTCCGGTCATCCCGGAATGCCCATGGGGATGGCCGATATCGCCGAAGTGCTGTGGAACGACTTCCTGCGGTTCAGCCCGGAGGATCCGGCCTGGCCCGATCGCGATCGCTTCGTTCTGTCGAACGGGCACGGCTCGATGCTGATTTATTCGCTGGCCTACCTGAGCGGCTACCCGCTCGGGCTCGACGAGATCAAGGCTTTCCGTCAGCTCGATTCGAGGACCGCCGGGCACCCGGAGCGCGAGCTCGAGATCGGCATCGAAACGACGACCGGGCCGCTCGGCCAGGGGCTGGCCAACGCCGTTGGGATGGCGCTCGCCGAAAAGATGCTGGCTGGCCAGTTCAACCGTCCGGCGCACGAGATCGTCGATCATCACACCTATGTATTCGTCGGGGATGGCTGCCTGATGGAAGGCGTGTCCCATGAGGCGTGCTCGCTGGCCGGGACGCTGGCGCTGGGCAAGCTCATCGCCATCTACGACGACAACGGAATTTCGATCGACGGCGAAACCGACGGGTGGTTCAGCGACGACACGGCGATGCGTTTCACGGCATACGGCTGGCACGTCATCGACGATGTCGACGGCCATGATCCGGATGCGATTGCCGCAGCGATCGAGTCGGCGCGCGCCGAGACCAGGCGACCGACGTTGATCTGCTGCAGGACGATCATCGGCTACGGCGCGCCGAACAAGCAGGGGACTGCGGCTACCCACGGAGCTGCTCTCGGTCCGGAAGAGGTGGCGGCAGCCAGAGAAACCCTGAACTGGCAGCATCCGCCGTTCGAAGTGCCGGCTGATCTGCTCGAAGCCTGGGACGCGCGCCCGCGCGGCCGTGATCTGGTGCGGGGCTGGAATCAGAAGTTCGCAGCCTACCGCTCGGCTCACCCGGAGCTCGCGGCCGAGTTCGAGCGGCGCATGAGCGGCGCGCCGCCGGAAGGCTGGAACGAGGCGGCCGACGCCGTCGTAGACCTCATCGCCAAGGAGGCTTCGAGCGTGGCGACGCGCAAAGCTTCCGAGCGCGCGTTGGAAGGTTTCGGCCCGCTCCGCCCGGAGCTCGTTGGCGGGTCGGCGGACCTCACGGGCTCGAATAACACCTGGTATTCGCGCTCGCAGCGGATCACAGGCGACGATGCCAGCGGCAATTACGTGAACTACGGTGTCCGCGAATTCGGCATGGCTGCGATCATGAACGGTCTCGCGCTGCATGGCGGTCTGATCCCCTACGGTGGCACATTTCTAGTTTTCAGCGACTACGCGCGCAACAGCATTCGTATGGCTGCGCTCATGCGTCTCAGGGTGGTCTACGTGCTGACCCATGATTCCATCGGTCTGGGCGAGGACGGGCCGACTCACCAGCCGGTAGAGCACCTCGCGAGTCTGAGGACGATTCCGAACATGCAGGTCTGGCGTCCTGCCGATGCGGTCGAGACGGCGGTCGCCTGGCGTCTGGCGCTCGAGCGCGCGGACGGGCCGAGCAGCCTCTGCCTGAGCCGGCAAACGCTGCCGCACCAGGGACGGACCCAGGACCAGCTGGAAATGATCTCGCGAGGCGGTTACGTGCTGAGCAACAGTGACTCGCCCCCCGAGATCGTTCTGATCGCAACGGGATCGGAGCTCGCGCTCGCAGTCGAGGCTGCGGCCCGGCTCGAGGCGAGCGGCACCGCTGTTCGCGTGGTTTCGATGCCGTGTGTCGAGCGCTTCGAGGAACAGGAGCAGGCGTATCGCGATCACGTGCTTCCCGCCGGGACGGCTCGACTGATAATCGAGGCCGGCGTGGCGCACGGATGGTGGCGTTACGCAGGCGCCAACGGAGACGTCATTTCAATGACTACTTTCGGGCAATCAGCGCCAGCTGGCGAGCTTTTCAAGCGATTTGGATTCACGGTCGAGGCGGTTGTCGAGGCGGCCCGGCGTCTCGTCTGAACTCGGCCCGCCGAAGTAAACTCAAGGAGGCACAGGTGCCCGTAAAAATTGCGATCAACGGATATGGCCGAATCGGCCGGATGGTGCTGCGCGCGCTCTACGAGGAAGGGCGCCGGAGCGAGCTTCAGGTCGTGGCCATAAACGATCTCGGTGACGCCAACACCAACGCACATCTGACTCGTCACGATTCCGCGCACGGGCACTTTCCGTTCGATGTTGCGGTCGACGGAGACGCCCTGGTTGTCGACGGCGACCGGATACGCGTTTGTGCCGAAAGAGACCCGGGGAAGCTGCCCTGGGCCGAGCTCGGCGTCGACGTCGTGCTCGAGTGCACCGGGTTCTTTGCGTCCAAGGATAAGGCTTCCGCGCATCTGGCAGCCGGTGCGAAGAAGGTCGTGATTTCGGCGCCTGCCGGCAAGGATATCGATGCGACCATCGTTTACGGTGTCAATCACTCGACGCTCGAGAGTGGACACACCGTCATCTCCAACGCGTCGTGCACGACCAACTGTCTCGCGCCGCTGGCCAAGGCGCTGAATGACGCCATCGGCATCGAGTGCGGCCTGATGACGACGATCCATGCCTATACCAACGATCAGGTCCTGACCGATGTGTTCCACAAGGACTTGAGGCGGGCGCGTTCGGCCACTCAGTCCATGATTCCGACCAAGACCGGCGCCGCCGCTGCCGTTGGCCTGGTTCTGCCCGAGCTCGACGGCAAGCTGGACGGGTTCGCCATGCGCGTGCCGACGATCAACGTCTCGGTCGTGGACCTGACTTTTCAGGCATCGCGCGCGACGACCGTCGAAGAGGTCAATGCTGCGGTCAAGGCGGCGAGCGAAGGCGCGCTGGCCGGCGTGCTCGCCTACACCGAGGAACCTCTGGTGTCGATCGACTTCAATCACAATGCGGCCTCGTCGATCCTCGACGCCGGTCTGACCAAGGTGATCGGCGGCACCCAGGTCAAGGTCTGCTCCTGGTACGACAACGAATGGGGATTCTCGAATCGGATGCTCGATACGACGCTGGCCCTGATGGCGGCCGGCTGAGGATTCGACGATGACAGCTCCGCTTCTGATGTCGGGGCTGAGCCTGGCCGACAAGCGGGTCTTGATCCGTGCCGACCTCAACGTACCGATCGAGGACGGCAGGGTCCGGAGCGACGCCCGGCTCAAGGCGGTCATCCCGACCTTGAAGAGTGCGCTCGACCAGCGCGCCCGGGTTCTCTTGATGTCCCATCTCGGCCGGCCGGAAGAGGGCAG
>JASFSD010000323.1:0-4032 GCA_050114575.1 Gammaproteobacteria bacterium
CCGACGGGCGGCCGACGCAACTGACTTTCTTCGACGACGGTTACATCGATTATTTCGGTCGTCCCTGGGCGCAGAACTGGGAACAGAATTTCGAGCAGGGCTGGGAGAAGCCACCACTGGAATGAAATCGAAACTGAGCATGGCGGCGACTGTTGCCGCGACAATTGCGATGGCCGTGCCGGCCGCGGCCCATCACTCGTTTGCCATGTACGACCGAACGCAGGCGAGGACCCTGACCGGCAAGCTGACGCGCTTCATCCCCGGTGCGAATCACGCCCAGCTCATCTTCGAGCTGATCGACGAAACGGGTCGGCCCATCGTCGGCGACGACGGCAATCCGGTCGCCTGGGGCGTCGAGACGGGCCCGGCAGCACAGATCGCCGATCAGGGCATCACTGTAAGGAGCTTTCCGGTCGGTACTGTGGTGACGGTGACCTTGAACCCGTTGCGGGACGGGCGGCCTTTCGGTGCGCTCGCAGGGTCCGTGATCCGATGCGGAGTGGAGTTGCCCGCGGGCGGCTGTAACGCGGAGACCGGTGAGAGCTTCGGTGGCAACTGAGCGCGGCATCGTCATCGCCGTGCTCGTGCTCGCGAGCGGAGCGGCGCTCGCGCAGAGTGACTCAGCGAGCTCGATGCGGCCCGAGCAGACCGAAGTCTGGGAGCCGGTGCCTCGTGTCGTCGAAGGCGGGGCGTTCGGCCGGGGGATGCCAGCTCCTGCCGATGCGATCGTGCTGTTCGACGGTACGAGTCTCGCCGAATGGGTCAACACACGGGACGGAATGCCTGCGAGCTGGAACGTTGCCGATGGTGTGATCACCGTCGACAAGGAGGCCGGCAACATCGAGACACGCAGGCGTTTCGGAAGCTATCAGCTGCATCTGGAATGGCGGGTGCCGCCCGAGATCACGGGCAGCGGCCAGGCGCGCGGCAACAGCGGGCTCTTTCTCGCTTCCACGGGCGGCGGTGATGCGGGTTATGAGCTGCAGATTCTCGACTCCTACGGCAACGCCACCTATGTCAACGGCATGGCCGGCAGTGTCTACAAGCAGTCGATTCCGCTGGCCAATCCGGCGCGGCCACCAGGAGACTGGCAGACCTACGACGTGGTCTGGACGGCGCCGGAGTTTTCGGCGGACGGCAGTCTCATCGCCCCGGCGCGGATCACGGCGTTCTTCAATGGCGTGCTGATTCAGAACGACTTCGCGCTCGAGGGCGAGACGGTGTATATCGGCCGCCCGCGTTACACGGCGCACGGTGACTCGCCGATCAAGCTGCAGGCCCACGGCGACCCGAGCCCACCGATCAGCTTCCGCAATATCTGGGTCCGGCCGCTGCCCTGACCGGTGGCGAGGGCCACGCGCGCTGCGTTAAACTGTCGGTTCACCGAGGGGAGGCCCAAGTCGGCCTGAGATTTCGGCGATAGTCGCCGATGACCCTTAGAACCTGATCCGGGTAATGCCGGCGAAGGGACGGATTTCTAGCCGAATCTCACCCCGCCTCATTACCCGCGAACCTCGCCCATGAACGGCGGAGAGAGAGCAATGCGGCAGATACCAGCTTCGAGATTGATCATTGTCATGCCAGGTCTGGCCTGGCTCGCGCTTGGCCAGCCGGCCGCCGCGCAGCAGAACGGTGAGGCGGCCACGCAGCAGAACGGTGAGGCGGCCACGCAGCAGGACGGCCAGGCAGCCGCGCGGCAGGGCGTTGCGGCAGCCGCGGAGCAGGACGTCGACGAGATCATAATTACGACGGGATTCCGGCCCGAAAGGCTTGTCGACAGCGTCGGCAGCACTTCCGTGATCGACTCCGTTCTGATCGAGTCGCGTGCGGCCGAGCATCTGGAGGCCGTCGTCGGGGCAGCGGCCAACGTGACGATGACCAGCGGCGCGTCGCGCGGCCGGTTCGTCCAGATCCGCGGCATCGGTGACCTCGAGCAGTTCGTCGATCCGAAGCACTATGCATCCGTGGGTGTCAGCGTCGACGGCATCGATGTCGGCGGGATTGCGAGCGCCGCTATGCTGTTCGACGTGGACCGCGTCGAAGTTCTGCGCGGCCCGCAGGGAACGGCTTTCGGCGCCGGCGCGCTCGCCGGGCAGATCAACGTTCTCTCGGTACCGCCGTCCGCGACCTTCGACGCTTACGTCGATGCCGGCGTCGCCGATTACGGCACGGCGATGCTCGGTCTGGCCGCCGGCGGCGCGCTGTCGGAATCGCTCTCGGCAAGGATTGCCGTGCGGCGCCACCGGAGCGACGGTTATATCGACAATGCCTGGCTCGGGCGTGACGACACCAACGGCTATGACGAGACGATGCTGCGCGCGCGGCTGCAATGGGATCGGAGCGAAACCGCGACGTATGGCTTCACCGCGATCCGCTTCGACAGCGACAACGGTTACGATGCCTTCTCGCTCGACAATACGCGCACGACGCTGTCGGACGAGCCCGGGCACGACAATCTTGACCTGGCGGCGATCGGTGCCAACGGCCGCTGGGCACTGGCTTCCGGCGGATTGATCGAGGCCAGCCTGAGCTGGCTCGACAGCGAAACCGATTACGGATTCGACGAGGACTGGAGTTACGTCGGAATCTGCGACGGCACGCTCTGCGACCCCGTGTTCGATTACTTCTCGAATACCGACCGCTACGTCCGGGCGCGCGACGACCGGTCGCTCGACCTGCGATGGCTCGGTCAGAGCAGGTCGGACGCGGGGCTCGAGCGCCGGTTCGTGCTCGGTCTCTACGCTCAGGATCGCAGTGAAGACCTGACTCGGGCGTATTACGGCCCGTTCGTGAGCGCGTACTCGAGCGATCGCATGGCCGTTTACGGGCAGGCGGAGCTCGAGCTTGCGGAGCGGGTCGAGCTGACGCTCGGCTACCGTCGTGAAGTATTCGAGGATGACTATGGCGACAGCTTCGGCTTCGCGAGCCGCACCAGCGACGACGTCGATTCCGGCGAGGTTGCACTGAGCTATGCGCTCAATCAGCAACTCCGGTTCTATGCCAAGGTCTCGCGAGGGGCGAAGCCGGGCGGCGTCAATACCGAGGCCAGCAGCGTCCTGCCGTTCGTGCAGCCGCGGTTCCAGGATTTCCTGTCTCCGCGGCTGCGCATCGAGCGGGAGCGATTGACCAACACGGAGCTCGGGATCCGCAGTGAGCTCGCGGACGGCCGCCTGGCGCTCCGCGGCGCGCTGTTTCGTATGGTGCGCGACGATGCGCAGCTCGAGTCGTGGTTCTGGGACCCGGTCAACTATCTCTGGGTCGGTGTGCTCGACAGCTCCGATGGCGAGAATCTGGGGCTCGAGCTCGATTTCGACTATCGGCCAACTGACCGCTGGCAGCTGCGCGGCGCGATCGGTCTGATGGATTCGGAGGTCGAGGCGCTGACGACCTTCGATCTGGATCTCGACGACTTCGTCGAGCGCCGCGGCATCGATCAGACCAAGGCCCCTTCCTGGCAGTTGCACCTCGGCAGCGATTTCCGCTTCGATTCGGGCTGGTATCTTGCGCTCGCAGTCGACGCCCGTGATTCGCATCGCTACGGGTATTACCACGACGGTGAAATCGGTCGGGCGACGATCGTCAACGCTAGCGTTCGTCGCGAGCTCCGGCAGCTCGAGCTCACGCTTTGGGCGCGTAACCTGCTCGACGAGGACGTCGCCGTGCACGGGCTTTACTTCGGCAACGACCCGCGCAAGGGGTGGGTGCCCGAGCGCTATCTCCAGTTCGGCGAGCCGCGGCTGGCAGGCGTGACGCTGCGGCGGTACTTCTGACGACGAGACGGTCCGAAGTGTCGCCATCGATCGCGTTCTATCTCGAAGTCGTGTCGGTCGCGTTTGCGGTGGCCTATCTCGCACTCGCGATTCCCCAGAGTCTCTGGTGCTGGCCGGCCGCTTTGATCTCGACGGCCATCTGGTCGGTCGTCGCCTACGACGCGCGCCTGTACATGGACTCGGGGCTTCAGGTCTTCTATTTCGCCATGGGCGTCTATGGCTGGATTCAGTGGCGCCAGGGCGGTGCGGATCATGCCGGCGT
>JASFSD010000324.1:0-4024 GCA_050114575.1 Gammaproteobacteria bacterium
GACGAACTGGAAGCGGTGACGAGAAAGATTGCCGACAGGTGCGCACTGCGTGACGGAGATCCAATAGTCATCGGCAAGCTGAGCTCCACATTCGTCATGCAAAGAAGGGCCGCCTCCGCCGGTCATCCCGTGGCCCCAGCACCGAAACCGGAAGACTGTGCGCATCTGAACACTGGATCCTGGCAATAGAGCTTCGCGGATCGCGAGAATATCAACGAGAAGAAACCATCATGCAGCAAAGCATCGCAACAGTTGAAAAGAGTTCAGCGTCGGAGAGTCTATTCGGTCGAAGCAGCACATCGTTTCCAGCCCGGCTCTGGTCAAAATTGACGGGTCTGGGCGCCGATGCGGCCTCGGTGCCATCTCGAATCCTCGAACGCTTCGATTCCAGGATCGCACATTCGATCAATATCGATCGGGTATCCGCACGGCTCGGCGTAGAGCAAAGAGCCAGGTCTGACGGCGAAAACGAGTGTCCGCCATCAAGCGAAGAGTCGATGTCGGGTACTCAACAAGAGGTCATTACACATTTCAGACAGCTGCAGCGAAGAGCGCAGCGTCGAGCCAGGAAATTAGCAGACAGACCGAGACAAATACGGAAGAAAATCGATCTTGCAGGAATGGAAGGCACGCTTCGGGATATTCCGTCGCGATGTGAGAACGACCTGCTCAGGATTCTGGCGGAATGGAAATCCCGCCCGAGTTCACTCGGCAAGGATGCCATGGAGCGGTCGCAGGAGATCGAGGCCGAAGCTGAAGCAGCCGAAAGGCGCATCCCGGCCGCACTCAAATTCGCGTTTCTGGCCGCCGTGGTCAGCGGCTGTGCGTTCCTGCTGAGCAACACATCGGCGTTCGCGCTCGGCGCCGAATCGCCGGTCACAGATGTGTGGACTTTCGCTGTCGTGTTGGCAGTAGCCGTTCTGTCGTCGGCTATCGCTCGTGCTGCATCGAGCTCCGTCAGCCACGACGGGTCGATCTCGAGCCTCGGGAAATGGTTACGCGCGGGAACCGGTATCGCCTTCACAGGACTGACGTCCATCTTTGCGTCACATTACTTGTTGGAGATGGCCGCTGACGCCGATACCAGCTTGTCAGCCGTATTTGTCGCGCTATTTGTCGAGCGAACGGTGCCGTTGCTGCCGCTCGATAACTGGACAGTTTTCTCTATCGTATCGGCCACGGCACTGACTGCTTTCATCGTCTGCTACAGGGAAGACTCTCCCGACAGTTCGCGACATCGCCCGCGTCAGGAGCGCGGACTTTTGCTCAAGCCTCTGCGTAAGGTTAACGTGAAAGTCGATCGGGCCCAGGCCGAAGTAACTGCGACATTGAAACGAGCGAAGGCGATGCTTGGAAAATATTCCCGGCGCATCGACCAATCCAGACATCTTTCCGCAGAGCTGAGTGACTATAACGACGTCCTCCAGGATGCCTGCAACATGCTGTTGGATCGTTATCGCGCGAATAACTGCAAGGCGCGCACTACCAAAGCGCCACACAGTTTCCAGGAGCACGTTTACTTCGGGGCCGAGGGGGAAGCCGGCTTGGCAGGTCACGAAGACGAAGGGCGCCATCTCGACGAGTATCAGCAAGAAATCGGCAAGCTCGAATCACTAGCCGCCCAGATACGGCAGGAACTGCGAGACATGAATTCTCGCGCAATCAAAGCGCTCGAAGAATCGATAACACGATGAGTCGAGACCGGCGGTGCATCTGAAACCACCGGCTCGTACTCAGTCTTGTGTTGCGAGCGCCGGGGCCTGCTGACTTCAGGGCAGGCCTGGCATCTCGAGTCCGACGCAATCGCGCGCTGCTTGCCAACCTCACTCGACCGGCGTGGTCACGACGCCGTTGTCGGACGAATCACCCCTCCTCAGGGACTCAGCCTCCTCCTCGTTGACAGGAACGAAATCATTCAGCGTGCCCGATCCACGCGCCGTGTAGCCGAAACCCCACCGTTCGAGCACGGTAACCGTGTCACTCCGGCAGAGCTGCGTGCTGAACGTCTGATACATGAACGGATCGTTACGATCGAGCCCCGGCACCGGATGCCGAAGGTGATTCTGGTAGATGCGGTCACCTTTCATGTAGAACAGTATGTTCTGATCGTCGACGACGACTGTATGGTCGATGTTTCTGACGTTGACACACCGTGCGGGCCCCGTGTCGTCGGCGGCAGCACCGAATACTGGACCGGACGCGAATTGGATCGCCGAGAGAACTGCAAGCAGGAATAGCGGTCTGGTCTTCATGGGTTCGCCCTCCTTCCCTTAAGAAGCGAATCTGTACGCTCTACGTGGTTTGACTCTCATGACGCGGTCTGAATTCCGCCGGTGAAGAAAAATTCATAATGTGGCCATCAATTCGAATGCTACCGGTGCATTCGATCGCTGAACGACACCGAAATGGATGACATTCTCGTTGAATAGAGCATGAAGAGGTCATCCGTCCTGTGGAACGGGTGCTTCATGACCATGAGTGACGAGGCCCCGCTCCGGAAAGCTCCAAATGTCTCTTAGCAACTCGAGCATTGGCCCGAGGTGCTTTTCATACTTTCGCCATTCTTCCGAACTGCCTTGATACATCTTTTGTCGAACCTGGGAGGAAGAGGCTGTCTGAACCGCCCGCCTGGTCTTGTGAAACTCGAGGCACTGGTCTTCCCATTCCAGGCCGACGTACTCGAGAAGTTTCCGGGTTTCGACTTCCTGGTCTTCGGTCAGCGCCTCGTAGTTAAGATCGAATATTCGCCCCGGAAATCTCTCATGCCAGAATGCCATCAGATCGACGTACATCCTGTAGTACATGGCGACGTCCCTGAGATCACAGGCGAAGCCGATCGCGTTAGCGGAGAAGTAGTGCTTGAAGCTAGACCAGCAGGTCGCGCGAGCATCTCGTTTTACGTGGACTATCTTCGCCTCTGGCATCGCAGCACATATGAGCCCAATCCACCGAAAGTTAAGCGGCATCTTGTCAATGATATACGGCTCTGATATTTCCAGTTTCTCCAGATTCGAAACGTAGGATTCCCGAACGGAGTGAAACTGATCGGGAGACAGCTCCGTTGACCTCCATTTGATTGCGCTCACCGACCTGTTCAAAAGGTCCAGCTCCCCAGCGCCGCACACTCGAGAATGACTGGCAAGTATTTGCTCTACGAGCGAAGTGCCGGAGCGGGGCATCCCCAGAACAAAGATAGATCGTTGGCCTCTTGTGCTTGCAGATTCGCTGCCGGCATCCAGAACGGGTAGATCCTTGGAGAAAGTCGACTCGATTCTTGCGAACAACTCACGCTCGAGCGATATGTCGTAGCCGAGCTGCTCCTTCCGAATACGATTGCCGTCCGCAAGACGAGAAAACGCTCTGTCGCAGTTGCCGATATCTGCATACGCTTTACCCAACGCAAAGTTCAGGTGCATTCGCTCTTCGTCTGACAGGTCTCGCCGTTCGAACAGTTGATTCAACTGGCGCACGTGAGGATCACCCTCCTGATATTCCTTGACAGTGCTCAGATTCATATGCGCTTCGGCATAGCCTGGGTTGATCTCGAGCGCCTTCTCATAGCTGGCGGCAGCCTCTTCGAGCTTTCCGAGGTTTCTCAGTGCATTACCGCGATTGTTTTGCGCTTCGGCACAGTTCGGGTCGATCTCCAGGGCCTTCTCATAGCTCGCGAGCCCCTCTTCAGGTTTTTGAAGCTCTTGCAACACATTGCCGAGATTATTGAGCGCCTGGACATCGTCCGGGTTGATCTCGAGGGCCCTCTCGTAGCTGGTGACGGCCTCTTCGAGCTTCCCGATGCTTCCTAATGCGTTACCCAGATTGTAGTGAGCCTCAGCATAGTCCTGCTTGATCGCAATGGCCCTGCGATAGCTGGAAACAGCCGCTTCCTGCCGTCCAAGATGCATCAGCACATTGCCGAGCCTGAAAAGAGCTTCGGCATCGCCCGGATCGATCTTCAGGGCCTTGTCGTAGCAGGTAACGGCCTCTTCGAGCCTTGCCAGACTCGCCAGTGCGTTGCCTAGATTGT
>JASFSD010000325.1:0-4022 GCA_050114575.1 Gammaproteobacteria bacterium
CGATCCGGGCTATCTGATCGGCAAGGGTCTGCTCGAGCCGATTGATCGCTGCGTCACGTTCCTCTATCGCAGCTCTCAGCTCGCCCGCTTCATCGGCTGATTCGTCGGCAGCTGGCTCGGCGTGATCCTTGTCCTTTAGATATTTCGTAAGCACGGTCAAATCCTAGCTCCAGCCAACGTCGGAAACGCTGCCGTGGATCACACGACAGGCCGATGCCCATGCCGTCACCCTAGCTGCTGATGACAGAGGTACGGCCTGACACACTGTCGCCCTCGGCCTAATGGACTGTAAGCCCTTGAAACACAAGAATTCGCCCATATATAGATCAGGTGAGTGAAAACCGTCGACAGAGCTACCAGATCAAGTCCATCCAGAGGACTGATGCTCCGCGAGGGGCGGAAGGGTCCACCTGGTGTCGCTACGTTATTACGCAAGGCAACAACACCATTCGCGGTTACCGACAGGGGAATAAGAAGACCGTAAAGGGAGAAATTGCCGAGTTCGTCAGACAACTGAACGAGCGACAATCCGGCAAACGCAGCCTGGCGGCGCCAAGAAGGCGCGCCAAGCATTGACGTTCCGCGCCTGGCGTCGCTGCGCCGTGGCGTTAATGAGCCGGGGCCGTGCTAGAAAACCGTCTGCTCGCTGATTTCCGTTTCCAGCGCCTCGAGCGCACGCTCGACGAGTGCCTTGCGCAAAGCGAACTCCTCGTCCTGCGACTTCGCCGGGTCACCGAGCGGGTGCGGAATCGCAACGCTCGGGACAATACGGTTGGCGCCGACTGTCTTTGAGATCGGCACGATCGAGCAGATGTGCGCGGCTGCGATGCCGGCACGCTCGAATTCCTTCACCATCGTTGCGCCGCAACGGGTACAGGTGCCTCACGTCGACGTGACGATCACTGCATGCACGCCGACGTTGACGAGCATTGCCGCGATCTCCTGACCGAAGCGCACGGCGCGCTCGACCGAGGTCGCATTGCCAACGGTCGCGAAGTAGTGCTCGTACAGGTGGCCGATGCGCCCTTCCCGCTCGAGTGCGCGAAGTGCATCCAGAGGCATGACGCGATTGGGGTCGGCGTTGGCGTAGCTCGGGTCGTAACCGCCGTGCACGCTCTGATGGCTTTCGGGCGTCAGCCGCTCGAGTCCTTCGATAGAGTACTCACCGTAACGGCTGGCACTCGCCGCTTCGATGTGATCGGGATTGCCGCGCGGGACGATACCGCCCGAGGTCACAACGGCGAGCGTCGCCTTGCTCAGGTCGTCGGCGGCGGGCGCCGGTGCGACGCGGTCGAAGACAGGCATCCGATACTCGGTCTCGAACGGTTTGCCGCCGAGCTTGTTGAGCAGCATGTCGAGAGCGCGCCGGGCGCCGGTAGTCTCGACGAAAGTGTTCTGCCTGGACCCGCGAGGCAGCGTATCGTCCTCTGCCGGTGAGACGGCTTCGCCGCGAGCCCGCTTAAGACCCACACGAGCGAGCCCGGCGACGGCGTCCTGCATGCCGAGCACATTGTCGCCCGCGCGCACGATCGTGACCTCGCGCCGGAACTCCGCGACCGCGGGGCACTCGGGAAAAAGCGCCGTCACCGCCGGTTTCTCGAAAGTCTGTTCGAACTCCCGACAAAGCGCCGCGCAGGCCATGCCGTAGCGTCCCGCATTGAATGCGGGGCCGGCGACGAGCAGGTCGGGCGCGAGTGCCGCATCGTCGGCGGCATGCTGCCGAATGAGCTCGAGTGCCTGCGCGACGCCCGCGGCCAGGTTCTCGGCCATGTAGTTGTCGCCGGCGACGATGGTGCCGACGATCTCGAAATCCTCGGCGACGCCTTCGAGCAGTTTGCCGGGCCCGCGCGCGCCGGCGAAGAACTCGGGCGCCATTCCCGCAGCCTCTTCGCCACCAAGCCCGGCGAAAAACTGATTCAGATAATGCACGACGCGGATGTTCTGCTCCGACATATCAGACCTCGCGGCAGGTCAGGTTGCCGAAGCCGAGCTGGTTGGTCGCGCCGACGATTGCCTGCAGCTCGACCTCCAGCGAACCGTCCTCACCCAGGCTGTGCGGATAGCCGCCCGCGAGTCGAGCAACGTCCGGGAGCGGCCCGATGACGTCTTGCATCGGCGGCAGCTTGATCCGCTCGTTGGCGTTGCCGACCGAGACCAGCGCGTCGGCTGCGGCCGTCGTATCGGCCAGCGACTGCGAGTCACCCTCGGGACCGGCAAACTCATCGGTAATGGCGACGGTCCGGATCCCGGCCGCCTCGAGACCGTCGATCAGCATCATCAGATCTGCGTCCGGGTTGCCGAAGCCCTCCTTGGTCAGAATCGCGCCGGCAGGCGCGAGCTCGCGGGCGAGCGCCACTGCACGCTCGGCCGAGCGCTGCTTCTCGGCAAGCCGCGTCGGCAGGTTGGTCACGACGAGACCGACGAAATTCCAGCGCTGGCCGTGTCCTTCGAGCAACTCGGAAATCACGGGATTGTGCTGATGGTGCCAGGTGGTAGTCTTGTCACAGGCGCTGACGCAATTGCCGGAGACGATGCCGCCGTCGATGGCGACGAGCGGATCGAGAATGCGCGGCATCCCTTCAATTGCGTTGCGACCGAGCACATAGGTGTCGTGCAGCAGACCCTGGCTCAGCACCATGTCGACACAGGCGACCCGCGGCAGCGTCGCAGCAGCAGCCGCCCCAATCCAGGCGAATTCGTCGGTGCGGTCCGGCGCCACCTTGCGGCACTGCGCTGCCAGATACTCGGCCGCGTCGAGGCCCGCATGGCGGACGGCGGCCTCGTGCTCGTGCGCAGAAGTGCCGGCACGCACCTCGATTTCAATGACGACGAGCGCGAGCCTGGAGAACGGCGTGTAGTCCGCGCCCGGCCCGGACATGTCGATAATGCCCTCTTGAAAGCCGACGATCGGACCGGTCGTGACCACGGCGACGCCATCGAGAGCGAGGGTTTCGCCTTCTCCTGGCGGCGCATCGTCCAGCTTGACTCGAGGCTCGATGACGTCCTTGACGCAAAGTATCCGGGTGGATTCACCCGGTGCCGCGACCCGAACCCGGACACTCACGATGTGCTCATCGCGTGCTTCTACGAAAGATCGGAGAAAGTCGGCATCGACAGTCAGGCAGTCGCCATCGACTACCGTCGTTCGCCCCAGCTCGAGACGGCGAACGAGCTTTCTCTGAATCCTGAGCGCCATAGTCCGAGCCGTTGGTCCACTGTTCGCCAGAAGAACAGACACTCTAGCGAATATGACCGACCGAGTCCTGTGTGGAAACTACTGTCTGTCAAAGGGCGGACAGGGCGTTCAGCATTGACTTGAGCCGGCGAGGTAACGGGTAGCGTCCGAGACGCACCTTTGCCACGAGCGCCGCACAGGAAGAAAATCGAGTCGTGCCCAAGCTCAAGAAGAGTTATATCCACTCGACGGGCCCCGAGCCGCTGTTCGGTCTGACAGTCGGCGAGGTTCTCGACCGGGCGGCGGAGAACTGGCCCGACGCCGAGGCGGTCGTCGTGCCGTACCAGGATCTGCGCCTGAGCTGGTCCGCGCTCAGGCGCGAGGCACGCACGCTGGCTGCCGGGTTGCTGCGCCTCGGGCTCCTGCCCGGAGACCGACTCGGGATCGTGGCCCCGAATTGTGGCGAATGGGTCGTCACGCAATTCGCCACGGCGTATGCGGGACTGATACTGGTCAACATCAACCCGGCCTATCGGCTGCCCGAGCTCGAGTACGCTCTGAACAAGGTCGGTTGCCGGGCCCTGATCACGGCCGAGACGTTCAAGAGCAGCAACTACGTTGCGATGCTGCGCGAGCTCGCACCGGAGCTCGACTCATCCGAGCCCGGCAAGCTGTCGGCGAAGCGTCTCCCGGATCTCGAGTTCGTCATCGCTCTTGGCGACATCCCCGCGACCGGGTTCCTGAGTTACGGCGCCATCAGCGAAGGCATGGCCGACGATGATCGCGCGCGGGCCGACGCTGTCGCTGCCGGCCTCGACTTCGACGAGCCGATCAACATCCAGTTCAC
>JASFSD010000326.1:0-4001 GCA_050114575.1 Gammaproteobacteria bacterium
GCCAGCGAAACCAGGCGCATCTCGATGCGCTGGTGGTTCTTGTCGTAGACGGCCTCGTGCTCGAAGTTGTCGAGGTCGAAATCGGTTCCAACGCATTCGTTCAGGTGCTTTAAAGCGTTGAGGTTGAACGCGGCTGTCGTGCCCTGGCTGTCGTTATAGGCTGCGAGCACGCGGTCTTCGTCCTTGACGAGGTCGACGCCGATCAGCAGTGCGCCGCCGGGCTTCGCCTCCATGCGCATGACGTCGAGCAGCTCGACGGCCTCGGTCCGCGTGAAGTTGCCGATGGTCGATCCGGGAAAAAACACCAGGTTTCTTGCAGGGACTTCGGGGTGCTCCGGCAGATCGAACGGTTTGGTGAAGTCGGCAACCACCGGCTTGATGCTCAGTTCCGGAAAATCATCCTGCAACTCGGCGGCCTGATCGGCCAGGTATTCGCCCGAGATCTCGACGGGGACGTAGGCGAGGGGTGCATCGAGATGGCCGAGCAGTTGTCGCGCCTTGGCGTTGGAGCCGGCGCCGAACTCGATGACGGCGGCCTTCGGGCCGACGAGCTCGGCGATCTCGGGCAGATGCGTCTGCATGATCAGCTGCTCGGTACGCGTCGGGTAGTATTCGGGCAGCTCGCAGATCTCATCGAAGAGCTTCGATCCTCGCTCATCATAGAAGTACTTCGGCGAGATCTGTTTCTGCTCGGCCGTCAGGCCCTCGACGATCTCTTCCTGGGCTTCCTCGAACAGGATGTCGTTGTCGGCTGTGTTTCCGATCTTGTCGGCAAGCAGGCTCATCGGTTCCGTCCTCTGGGATTAATCGTTTCTGGCCAGCCGGAAGCCGAGAAACTGCCAGCGGTCGTGCGGATAGAAGAAGCTGCGGTAGGTAGCGCGCAGATGATCGGCCCAGGTGGCGCAGGAGCCGCCGCGCACCACGAGCTGATTTGCCATGAATTTGCCGTTGTACTCGCCGAGAGAGCCGGCCAGCGGTTCGAACCCGGGGTAGGGTGTGTACGGCGTTGCCATCCACTCCCAGACGTCGCCCCAGAGTTGGTGGATGGGGCCGTGAGAATCGCTGGTCACGGGAACCGGGTGCAGGCGGCCCTGGTCGAGCGTATTGCCGACAACAGCCGTCTCGGCGGCCGCGAGCTCCCACTCGGCCTCGGTCGGAAGGCGGGCACCAGCCCAGCGCGCATAGGCATCGCCCTCGTAGAGGCTGACATGGCATACCGGCGCCGCTGGATCGATCGCCCGGAATCCACTGAGCGTGAATTCGGAGTCGAGACTCTCGGACCAGTAAAGCGGCCGGCTCCGCTCGTTCTGCTGGATGCAGGACCAGCCGTCGGAGAGCCAGAGCCGGGTGTCGCGATAGCCGCCGTCTTCGATGAAGTCGCGGTATTCGCCGTTGGTCACGAGCCGGTTGCCAAGGGCGTGCGGTTCGACGAGGACGTCGTGACGCGGTGTTTCGTTGTCGAAGCAGAAGCCCTCGCTCTCGTGACCGATAGCAAAGCGTCCGCCGGGCCGGCCGACGAACTCGAACCCTGTCGAGTCTGCCGGGACGAGCGGTCGCGCTTCACGATAGGCCGGGTGCAGTGGATTGGTGAAAAAGACATGCTTGATATCGGTAAGCATGAGCTCCTGGTGCTGCTGCTCGTGATGCAGACCGAGCGTCATGAGAAAGTCGAGCTCGTCGTTCCCGCTCGCCGTCTCGATGAGCTCGAACATCGCCTGGTCGACATGCTCTCGATAAGCCAGCACTTCCCTGAACAGCGGCCGGTTCAGAAGGCCTCGCTCTGGCCGGGCGTGCATTTTTCCGACCGAGTGATAGTAGGAGTTGAAGAGATAGAGAAACTCTTCGCTATAAGGTCGATAACCATCGCCGCAACCGAGCAGACAGAACTGCTCGAAGAACCACGTCGTGTGTGCGAGGTGCCACTTCGTCGGGCTCACCTCCGGTATCGTCTGGATGACGCAGTCTTCGGGATCGAGGTCTGCAGTCAGCTCGATCGAGGCCTGGCGGACTCTCTGATAGGCGGAGGCTGAAGAATTTTCGCCTGCCTGCTGCTCCTCCAGCAGCGGTGTAGTCGAAATCATTTGGTCTCAGGATGCATATTTCGCGCTGCGTTGTCTATCGCGTCAGCAGACCGCCGCAACGAAGCGATTTATTTCCTGCTCGGTGGTAAAGAACGCTGTCGAGATACGGAGCAGGCCGAGGTCGGGTCGCTCCCGGACGACGAGATTCTGTGCGGCCAGCCTCTCGGTCATCTGTTCGAACGTGCCGGGTTCCCAGCGAATCGAAACCAGGCCCGCGTGCGCGGGCGGAGTGACCAGGCTGGCGGCCTCCGATTCGCTCAACGTTTCTCTTGCATAGCGGGCCAGTGCGTGTGTCCGCTCGCGAATCCAGTCCCACCCGAGGTTGTCACGCACCCAGCCGAGGTGCTCGGCGGCGGCCTCCAGTACCGGCCAGCCGTGCGTTATGCGCTCGGAGCGGCGCCAGTCGATCGTGCCGGCCCGAACGAAGAGCGCACCGAGTCCCTCCGGGCCGCAGAGCCACTTCTGCACGGGCATCGCGACGAAGTCGATCGGTACCCGGCTCACATCGAGGTCGCCGGCCCCGACGAGCTGTGCGCCGTCGAGCAGCGTGTGGAGATCGTGCGCACTGGCCAGGCTTGCGATCTGCTCGATCGGCAGGCGTTGCCCCGTCGCATAGGCGACGCCCGAGAATACGATCAGGCGCGTGCGCGGAGTCAGGCAACGGGCGAGCCAGGCGAGGTCTTCAGCGCCCTGCTCGGGCACCTGGGCAATCTGCAGGCTGACTGTCCCTTTGGCCACGAGATCATCGAGCGCATCGCGGCACGGCGGAAATTCGAGCTGCGTGCTGACGATCTCGTCGCCGTCTTCCCAGGGATACCGCTCGAGCAGCGTCCTGATCGCCGCCGTCGTGCCTCGCGTCAGCTCGAGCTCGTCGGGGCTCGAGCCCAGAACAGCGGCGATTTCGGTCCGAATCCGTTCTCTCGCATGCTCGATGCGCTCGTAGCGGAATCCTCTGGCGCGGCCCGTTCGCAGATCCCGCTCGGTGCAGCTCGTCAAGGCATCGGCGTAGATCTGCGACACGGGACCGAGGCTCGCTGTGTCCAGATAGGCGCAGTCGTCGACGACGGGGATGACACTTCGCGCGAGCTTTACTTTTGAATCGGCTTGCATGATGGTTCTTGGCGTGATCGAGATCGAGGAAGTATCAAAGTCCTATCCTAACGCGACGGGGCCTGCCGTAGAGCGTCTGAGCCTGACGATCGGGAGCAAATCGCTGCATGTATTGCTCGGCGAATCGGGTTCGGGCAAGACGACGGTTCTCAAGATGATCAACCGGCTGATCGAACCGACAGCCGGCCGCATCCTGCTCGACGGCGAGGACATTCACACGCTCGATCCGATCTCGCTCCGGCGTCGTATCGGCTACGCGTTTCAGGGTGTGGGCCTGTTTCCGCACATGACGGTGGGCGAGAACATTGCCGTCGTGCCGCGGCTGCTCGGCTGGTCTCCCGCGGATGTCGGCGCTCGCGTGGCCGAGCTGCTGGAGAGCGTCAACCTGTCTCCCGGCGCATTCCGGGATCGCTTTCCGCGCGAGCTTTCGGGTGGACAGCAGCAGCGTGTCGGCGTCGCCCGCGCGCTCGCTGCACGCTCGCGTGTCCTGCTGATGGATGAGCCTTTCGGTGCGCTCGATCCGATCACGCGCGACGAGCTGCAGCGCGAGCTCAAGCGGCTGCAGCAGTCGCTCGGTCTGACCGTCGTCCTCGTGACGCACGACGTCAACGAGGCGCTGCTGCTCGCGGATCGTATCGCCGTCATGAAGGATGGGTGCCTGCTCGCTCACGATACGCCCGCCCGCCTGCTGCAGAATCCGCCGCACGATTACGTGCGCGAGCTCATGGAGATGCCAAGGCGCCAGGCATCGCTGTTGTCCGGGCTCGCCGCGTCGGCAGAGGCCGCTCGCGCGTGAGCAGTGTCTGGGCG
>JASFSD010000327.1:0-3994 GCA_050114575.1 Gammaproteobacteria bacterium
GACATGGACAACCTCGAGGTCTCCGGCGGGATCGAGGAAGACGAAGGTCCCGAGATCACCAACGCGGACGTCGAAGATGCTCCTGTCGTCAAGTTTGTCAACAAAGTCATGCTCGACGCCATCAAGCGCGGAGCCTCGGATATCCACTTCGAGCCTTACGAAAAATACTACCGCATCAGACTGCGCCAGGACGGTGTGCTGGACGAAATCGCACGGCCGCCGATTGCGCTAGCGCTCAAGGTTGCCGCCAGACTGAAGGTCATGGCGAGGCTCGACATTGCCGAGCGACGGGTACCGCAGGACGGACGAATCAAGATGAAGCTGTCGCGCAATCGCGCGATCGACTTCCGCGTCAACACCTGCCCGACGCTGCACGGCGAAAAGGTCGTCTGCCGACTGCTCGACCCGTCGAGCGCGCAACTCGGTATCGACGCGCTGGGATACGAGGAGCTGCAGAAAGAGCTCTACCTCAAGAATCTGAACAAGCCCTACGGAATGATTCTCGTCACCGGACCTACCGGCAGCGGTAAGACGGTGTCGCTGTATACGGGCCTCAACATTCTGAACACCAACGACCGGAATATTTCGACGGCCGAGGATCCCGCCGAAATCAATCTTCCAGGCGTCAACCAGGTCAACGTCAACCCCAAGGTCGGCCTGACGTTCGCCTCGGCGCTGCGCGCCTTTCTGCGCCAGGATCCGGACATCATCATGGTCGGCGAGATTCGTGACCTCGAAACCGCCGAGATCGCGATCAAGGCGGCGCAAACGGGTCACCTCGTGCTGTCCACCCTGCACACCAACGATGCACCCAAAACCCTGACCCGCATGGTCGACATGGGCGTGAAGCCCTATGCGATCGCGAGCACGGTCAGTCTGATCATTGCGCAGCGTCTTGCACGCCGCCTCTGCGACTCGTGCAAGGAGCCGATCGACGTTCCTGCCGAGGCATTGCTCAAGGAAGGGTTCTCGCAGGCCGATATCGATGACGGGCTTCAGGTATTCGGCGCCAACGGCTGCAAAATCTGCACTGCCGGCTACAAAGGCCGGATCGGCATCTTTCAGGTCATGCCGGTGACCGACAAGATCGGTCGAATCATCATGGAGGGCGGCAACGCTATACAGATTGCCGACCAGGCAAAAGCCGACGGTATTCCCGACCTTCGGGCGTCCGGCTTGCGCAAAGTCAAGGACGGAGTTACGAGTTTGGAAGAGGTCAACAGGGTTACAATCGATTGAGCGTTAGGCGCTCCCGATTCGACCTGGCACCTTTCAGGAGATGCTGACAAATGGCTGAATCAGCTGCGATCAAACAAATCCCATATTCATGGGAAGGGACCGACCGGACAGGCAAGAAGGTCAAAGGCAAGGTCGTTGCCATCAACGAGGCCGCAGTGCGCTCCGAGCTCAGGCGCCAGGGCGTCGTTGCCACTCGCGTGCGCAAGCAGAACACTCTGTTCCAGAGCAAGGGCAAGGTAACGCCGGCTGATATCGCGATTTTTTCGCGCCAGCTGGCCACCATGATGACGGCCGGCATACCGCTCGTGCAGGCATTCGACATCATCGGCGCCGGTCACGAAAACCCGGCGATGCAAAAGCTGATCCTCGCGGTCAAGGGCGACGTCGAGGGCGGTACTTCGCTGGCCAATGCCCTCTCCAAGCACCCGCTGTATTTCGACGATCTGTACGTGAATCTCGTCAGTGCTGGTGAACAGGCCGGTGCGCTGGAAACACTGCTGGACAAGATCGCGACCTACAAGGAAAAGACCGAGGCGATCAAGAAGAAGGTCAAGAAGGCTCTCTTCTATCCTGCCGCCGTCGTCGTGGTTGCATTCATCGTCACCGCAATTCTGCTCATTTACGTCATTCCTCAGTTCGAGTCGCTGTTCACGGGCTTTGGCGCGGATCTGCCTGCATTTACGCGCTTCGTCATTGGGGTGTCGAACTTCGTGCGCGATCAGGGATGGATCATCGCGATCGTCATGGCCGGTAGCGTAACGGCATTCTTCTATTTCAAAAAACGCTCGCGGGCAATGCGGCACTTTCTCGACCGGGCCGTGCTGCGCATCCCGGTCATCGGGCCCATCCTCAACAAATCGGCCATTGCACGCTATGCACGGACGCTGTCGACCACCTTCGCCGCGGGCGTCCCTCTGGTCGAGGCACTGGATTCCGTCGCCGGCGCAACGGGCAACATCGTCTACGAGACGGCTGTCCTGCAGATGCGGGACGAGGTCGCCACCGGCCAGCGCCTGCAACGCGCAATGGAGAACACCGAGCTCTTCCCCAACATGGTCAATCAGATGATCGCCGTCGGTGAAGAATCGGGTTCGCTGGACGACATGTCGGGCAAAGTGGCAGACTTTTACGAGGAAGAGGTCGATAACGCCGTCGACAGCATGTCGAGCCTGCTCGAGCCTCTGATCATGGCTGTGCTGGGCGTCCTGGTCGGCGGTCTCGTGATCGCCATGTACCTGCCGATATTCAAGATGGGCGCCGTCGTCTAACCGGAAAACCCGTCGCGCCCGTTTTGGAAATCTTCGAAGCCTGGCCTCCCGCTCTGATCGTCGCGAGCCTCTTTCTGGGGCTCGTGATCGGGAGCTTTCTCAACGTCGTCGCCTACCGGCTGCCGCAGATGATGCAGCGCGCCTGGGAAGCCGAAGCCGCCGGTGAGCCAGGCGGGGGAACGGCAGAGCGCTTCGATCTGATCTGGCCCGGATCGCGCTGCCCTCATTGCAGCCACCCGATCCGCGCCTTCCACAACATTCCCGTCCTGAGCTGGATTCTGCTCAAAGGGCGCTGCGCCCACTGTAAGGAATCGATCTCTGCTCGCTATCCCGTGGTCGAGGCTCTGACCGCCATTGCCAGCGTCGTCGTCGCCGCGCACTTCGGCGCAAGCTGGGCGACGCCGGCTGCGCTCGTTCTGACCTGGTTCCTGATAGCGCTATCGCTCATCGATCTCGACCACAAGCTGCTGCCCGACAGCATGACGCTCCCGTTGCTGTGGATCGGCCTGCTGCTGGCGCTGGTCGAGATAGACGGCGCGCCCATCTTCGCAGACCTCGATATCCGCTCGAGCGTCATCGGCGCGGCCGCCGGCTATCTGAGCCTCTGGTCCGTCTACCAGGTGTTCAAGCTGCTGACAGGCAAGGAAGGCATGGGCTACGGAGACTTCAAGCTTCTCGCCGCGCTCGGCGCCTGGCTCGGCTGGCAAATGCTGCCGCTCGTCATCGTCCTGTCCGCCGCCGTGGGCTCCGTCGTCGGAATCGGGCTGATCGTATCCGGCCAGCGCTCACGCCAGGCCGAGATTCCTTTCGGCCCTTATCTCGCCGGCGCCGGCTGGCTCGCACTGCTGTTCGGCCGCGATATTATGAGCTGGTACTTGGGCCTGACAGGGTAACTGTGCTGCGCATTGGGCTGACCGGCGGAATCGCCAGCGGCAAGTCGACAATCTCCGCAATGTTCGCCGAGCTCGGCGCCGAGGTCATCGATACCGATGAAATCGCCCATGAGCTCGTTGCACCCGGAGGCGGGGCGCTTGCTGCCGTCATCGACGCCTTCGGCTCGGAAGTCCAGACGCCGGACGGCGGGCTCGATCGGCGCCGGATGCGACAGATCGTCTTCGACGACGCGGCCCAGCGCCGCCGTCTCGAGGCCATCCTGCACCCCGAAATTCGGCGGATCGCCCTGGCCAGGGCGGCGAGCAGCGAAGCACCCTACGTCATCCTGGTCGTTCCGCTGCTGTTCGAATCGGGCTTCGATGAGCTCGTGGATCGGACCATTGCCGTCGATTGCCCGGTCTCGCGGCAGATCGAGCGCCTGGTCGAGCGTGACGCGACGACCCCGGAGCAGGCGCACAGAATCGTGGCCGCACAGATGGGACGGGACGAACGCACGACTCGCGCCGACGATGTCATCGATTCGGATTGTCCGCTCGACGTGACCCGGCGCCGGGTGCGCGAGCTGCACGCGAAGTACCTCGCCGAATCTGAAA
>JASFSD010000328.1:0-3987 GCA_050114575.1 Gammaproteobacteria bacterium
TCTCGTCGTTCCAGGCCGTCGCCGCCGCGAGCGCCCTGCAGAACCAGAACGTCGTGCTCAATCCGGGCACGGGTTTTATTCTGACGACCGCCGTGACGCTCGTGACGGGCACGATGTTCCTGATGTGGCTCGGTGAGCAGATTACGGAGCGCGGCATCGGCAACGGCATCTCGATGATCATTCTGGCGAGCATTCTGTCGGGCCTGCCGTCGGCCATCGGTGGCACGCTCGAGCTCGTGAGCACGGGTGGAATGAATCAGGCAATGCCGTTCATATTCGCCTTTCTGATTCTCGGCGTGACCGGCTTCGTGGTGTTCATGGAGCGTGCCCAGCGCCGAATCACGGTCAACTATGCCAAGCGCCAGCAGGGCCGACGCATGTATGCGGGCCAGACCAGTCACCTGCCGTTCAAGATCAACATGGCCGGTGTCATCCCGCCGATCTTCGCCTCGAGCCTGATCCTCTTTCCGGCGACGATTGCGACCTGGTTCGGGACCAGCCAGGCTTATTCTTGGCTCACCGACATCGCCGCGACTCTTTCCCCCGGGCAGCCGATCTACATCCTGATCTACGCCGGGCTGATCATGTTTTTCTGCTTCTTCTACACGGCGCTGGTATTCAATTCCCGCGACACGGCAGACAATCTGCGGAAATCGGGCGCCTTTATTCCCGGTATCCGCCCGGGGCAGCAGACGGCTGAATACATCGACAAGGTTCTGACGCGCCTGACTTTCTGGGGAGCGCTCTACATCACGGCCGTTTGTCTGATGCCCGAATTCATGATTCTGAGATTCAATGTGCCGTTCTACTTCGGCGGAACGTCACTTCTGATCATCGTGGTAGTCACGATGGATTTTATGGCTCAGCTGCAGGCCCACATGATGACCCACCAATACGAGGGTCTGATGAAGAAGGCCAACCTGAAGGGTTACGGCCGGCGGCCGACCTGAGTCCTACGGAGAGCTTGATATGAAAGTCAGAGCATCGGTCAGAAAGATCTGCAGAAACTGCAAGATCATCAGGCGTCGCGGCGTTCTCAGAGTGATCTGTTCGGACCCGCGGCACAAACAGCGACAGGGCTAGTCCCGGCAAAGGTAAGAGACTATGGCGCGAATCGCCGGAATCAACATCCCAGTCAACAAGCATGTCGTGATCTCGTTGACGCACATACACGGCATCGGCCGCACCCGTGCGCTCGATGCCTGTCACGCGGCCTCGATTGAGCCGAGCACCAAGGTCAAGGATCTCACCGAGCCCGAAGTCGCGCGCCTGCGCGACGCCGTGGCGCGGTTCACCGTAGAGGGTGACCTGCGTCGCGAGGTGGCGATGAATATCAAGCGGCTGATGGATCTCGGTTGCTACCGGGGCATCCGCCACCGGCGCGGGCTGCCTGTGCGCGGGCAGCGAACGCAAACCAACGCGCGCACGCGGAAAGGTCCGCGTCGCCCGATCAGACGGTAACAGGAAAGCTACCGACCAGGAGTCGATATGGCGAAACAGCCTGCCAAGACAAAAAAGAAGGTGAAGCGGCAAATTCTGGATGCCGTTGCTCACATTCATGCGTCTTTCAACAACACGATCATCACGATCACCGATCGGCAGGGCAATGCTCTGGCGTGGGCCACGGCCGGCGGCTGTGGGTTCAAAGGTTCGAGAAAGAGCACGCCTTTCGCGGCTCAGGTAGCGGCAGAGAAGGCGGGCACCACCGTCAAGGATTATGGCGTAAAGAATCTGGAGGTTCGCGTCAAAGGGCCGGGTCCGGGTCGAGAGTCGGCCGTGCGGGCTCTCAACGCTGTCGGGTTCAGGATTTCGCAGATCGAAGACGTGACGCCGATCCCGCACAACGGCTGCAGGCCCCCCAAGAGACGACGAGTTTAGGCAGGAAGGTATGGCGAGATACAGAGGTCCAACGTGTAAGCTGGCCCGTCGCGAGGGCACAGACCTTTTCTTGAAGAGCGGCATCAAGCCGCTGGAATCCAAGTGCAAGCTGGAGACCCCGCCCGGAGGACCGGGCCAGCGGCGGTCCCGCTTGTCGGATTACGGCTTGCAGCTCAGGGAGAAGCAGAAGCTTCGCCGGATGTACGGCGTGCTCGAGCGTCAGTTCCGCAACTATTACAAGAAGGCTTCGCAGGTCAAAGGCTCGACCGGTGAGAACCTGCTGCGGATGCTCGAGTCCCGGCTCGACAACGTCGTCTATCGGATGGGGTTTTCGGCGACCCGCGCCGAAGCCCGGCAGCTGGTGAGCCATCGCGGCATTCTGGTCAACGAAAAGATCGTCAATGTCCCGTCGTATCAGCTGAAAGCGGGTGACAAGGTCTCGGTTCGGGAACGTGCGAAGTCGCAGACTCGAGTCCAGTCGGCACTCAATATCGCGGGTCAGGTCGGTTTTCCGGATTGGGTCGATGTGGATGACAAGAAGATGGAGGGCATGTTGAAGGCCCTTCCCGAGCGAGACGAGATTCTGCCGGACATCAACGAGAATCTCGTAGTCGAGCTGTACTCCAAGTAACGCGAGCCAGGTCATTAGCCTAGAAAGGCGAGGAATTAGCCCAGATGCAAGAATCAGCAACCGAATTTTTGCGGCCGCGTGCCGTCAAAGTGCAGCCACTCGGCCCGAACCGTGCCCGGGTGACTGTCGAGCCCTTCGAGCGTGGCTTTGGTCATACGCTGGGTAATGCACTGCGTCGCGTGTTGCTGTCGTCGATGCCCGGTGCGGCCATCGTCGAGGCTGAGATCGAGGGCGTGCTGCACGAATACACCAGCATGGAGGGCGTACAGGAGGACGTCGTCGAAGTCCTGCTGAATCTCAAGGCCGTTGCCATCAAGATGCACAGCCGGGAGGAAGCCGAGCTCACGCTGACCAAGAAGGGCCCGGGCCCGGTGCTTGCCGGCGACATCGTTTGCGACCATGACATCGAGATCGTGAATCCCGATCTCGTGATCGCCAATCTGACCAAGGCCGGTGAGCTCAGAGCTTTTCTCAAGGTGTCACGCGGCCGCGGCTATCGGCCGGCGGCCCAGGCGGCCCTGTTCGAGGAGCAGACACGGCCGATCGGCCGGTTGCAGCTGGACGCTTCGTTCACGCCGATCAAGCGCGTCACCTACAGCGTCGAGAGCGCGCGCGTGGAACAGCGCACGAATCTCGACAAGCTCATTATCGACATCGAGACCAATGGCACGATCGACGCCGAAGAGGCAGTGCGCCGTGCAGGCTCCATCCTGAAGAACCAGCTGGACGTCTTCGTCGACCTGCAGGGTGAAGAAGAAGCCGGATTCGGTCGGGCAGAGGCACAGGTGGATCCCATCCTGATGCGCCCGGTGGACGAGCTCGAGCTGACGGTCCGGTCGGCGAATTGCCTCAAGGCAGAGAACATCAATTACATCGGTGATCTCGTTCAGCGTACCGAGGTCGAGCTTCTCAGAACGCCGAACCTCGGCAAGAAGTCGCTGACCGAAATCAAGGAAGTGCTGGAAGTGCACGGCCTGGCGCTTGGCATGCGGCTCGAGAACTGGCCGCCGGCCGGGCTGCGCGGCGAGGAAGAGCGCACTTCGATCGCGTTTTAGTGGGAGTGATTTCTGATGCGCCATCGCAAATCGGGCAGAAAGCTCGGCCGTAACTCGTCTCATCGTAAAGCGATGTACCGCAACATGGCGGCTTCGCTGGTCCGGCACGAGACGATCAGGACGACCTTGCCCAAAGCCAAGGAGCTCAGGCGCGTTGTCGAGCCGCTGATCACGCTCGCTCGCAACGCAGACGGCTCCAGCGAGGACGCGGTCCGGCGCCGCAGGCTGGCGTTCGACCGGCTGCGTGACGATGTCGCCGTCGGCAAGCTGTTCAGTGAACTCGGGCCGCGATTCAAGGATCGTCCCGGCGGTTATCTCCGGATTCTGAAGATGGGCAACCGAGCCGGCGACGCCGCGCCCATGGCCATCGTCCAGCTCCTAGACCAGCCCGAAGCCCCCGAATAACCCAAAGAGGGGTCAGAG
>JASFSD010000329.1:0-3978 GCA_050114575.1 Gammaproteobacteria bacterium
AGGACTGCATGGGCCTTTTCTCCTCTATTTCCAGTCGATACTAGCGCCGTCGATGCTTGGCGTCGAGATCCCGCAATCCTTGCCCGCAAGGCACGCTGATCGCATCATACCGTGCCGGCACCCACCAACGGATCGAGAGCAATGCGTTACGAACATATCCTCGAGACCATCGGACAGACACCGGTCGTCAGGATCAACCGCCTGGCCCCGGACGATCGCAACGTATTCGTCAAAGTCGAGGCCTTCAACCCGATGGGCTCGGTCAAGGACCGGCTTGCCCTCGGTGTCATCGAGGACGCCGAGCGCTCCGGCGCGCTCAAGCCCGGGCAAACCGTCATCGAGGCGACGAGCGGCAACACGGGTATCGGTCTTGCCATGGTCTGTGCTCAGAAAGGCTATCCGCTGGTCGTAACGATGGCCGAGAACTTCAGCGTCGAGCGCCGCAAGCTCATGCGTTTTCTCGGCGCGAGCGTGGTGCTGACGCCGGCGTCGGAGAAGGGTACCGGCATGCTCGCCAAGGCGGTCGAGCTCGCCGACACGCACGGCTGGTTCCTCTGCCGGCAGTTCGAGAACGAAGCCAACGCCAACGTCCATTCGGCGACGACGGCGGTAGAGATCGTCGAGGACTTTGCCGACGATGGGCTCGACTTTTTCGTCACCGGGTTCGGCACCGGCGGAACGCTCAAGGGTGTCGCCCGCGTCATTCGCGAGCAGAGCCCGGCCACGAAGATCGTGGTCGCGGAACCGGATAACTCGGCCATGCTCACGAGCGGAGTCGCGCAGGCTCGCGACTCCGCCGGGGCGCCGTCAGCGAGCCATCCGAGCTTCCGTCCGCATTTGATGCAGGGCTGGTCGCCCGACTTCATTCCGAAACTTGCCGAGGATGCTGTCGCATCGGAGCTCTTCGATCGGATCGTGACGGTTCCGGGCGCGGAAGCCCTGCGGCTGTCGCGTGAGCTGGCTCAAAAGGAGGGCATCTTCGTCGGCATATCCGCTGGCGCTACACTGGCCGCCGCGCTCGAGGTCGCTGCCGCCGCCCCGGAAGGCTCGAACGTTCTCTGCATGCTGCCCGATACCGGCGAGCGCTACCTTTCGACGCCGCTGTTCGCCGACGTCCCGACGGAAATGACAGCGGAGGAGATAGAGATCTCGCGCTCGACACCCCGGTACCGGTTCGACGCACCGGCGCCGACCAACGATTCGGACGAAAAGAAACAACCGCCTCGTCCGCCGGCGGTGACCCCCGCAGCAGCCGAGTTTCTCGAACAGGTGACGCACGATCGCGAGGACCCTGTGGTCATGTTCGCGCTCGAATGGTGCGAGTTCTGCTGGTCCGTCCGCCGGATGCTGGCTGCCTACGCGATCCCCTACAAGTCGGTCGATCTCGATTCTGTCGCCTACCAGGAGAACGACTGGGGCGGACAGGTTCGCGCGGCGCTGACGGCGCAGACCGGCGTGCCGACGATCCCGCAGATTTTCGTCGGCGGCGAGTTCGTCGGCGGCGCGACCGACGCGTTCGATCAATGGCGCGACGGCACGCTGCAGCAGCTGCTCGACAAGGCCGGTGTGGAGTATTCGAGCGAAGAGCAGGCCGATCCGTACTCGTTTCTACCGACCTGGCTGCATCCGCGGTAAGTTGCAGGTTGTGCAATCGGTCGCTGGACGCAAAAATAGAGAGTTATGACCTGGAAAAAACACGATTACGACGCGATCCCGGGGACCTATGTCTTCAACGGAGAGACGTCGCATGCTTCATATCCGTTGAATAAACTGCTGTTCTCGTTCAACGAAGAGGAAAACAGGCAGGAATTCGCGGCCGATCCCGCAGCTTACGCGGATAAGTTCGGCCTCAATCCGGAGCAGAAGAAGGCGCTGCTCAATGATGACTTTCTCGGCCTGATCCGGATGGGTGCGAACATCTATTACCTGGCAAAGCTCGCCGTGCCGCGCGGGTTCTCGGTCCAGGATGCCGGGGCCGCGTTCCAGGGCATCACGACCAAGGAGTTTCAGGCCAAGCTCGATGCCCGGGCGGAAGGACTTATGGACAGGCTCAAGGAAGAAGGTTACTGGAATGGCTAGAATCGTTGGCGGGGTTACCACTTCTCACATTCCGGCCATTGGCAATGCGATGACCAACAAACTCGAGGAGACGCCGTACTGGAAGCGTTTCTTCGACGGTTACGAGCCGGTCAAGGAGTGGCTGGCCGATGTCGATCCGGATATCGCGATCGTCGTCTACAACGACCACGGGCTCAATTTCTTTCTGAACCAGATGCCGACGTTCGCTCTCGGCTGTGCCGACCATTACGAGAATTCGGATGAAGGCTGGGGTCTGAAGACGCTGGCGAGCTTCGACGGCGACGCCCAGTTTTCCTGGCACATGGCCGAGTCGCTCATAGATCAGGAATTCGACATTGCGACCTGCCAGGAGATGCTCGTCGATCACGGCTTCATCATCCCCATGGCGCTGATGTGGCGGCATCTGCCGAAGTGGCCGGTCAAGGGAATTCCGCTGGCGGTCAATACCGTGCAGCATCCGATTCCGAGCGCCAAGCGCTGTCTCGACCTCGGCAAGGCGCTGCGTGTCGCGATCGAGTCGTATCCCGAGGATCTCAAGGTCGTCATTTTCGGCACGGGGGGACTCTCGCATCAGCTTCAGGGCGAGCGCGCCGGCATGATCAATGTCGATTACGATCTGCAATGCATGGAGAGTGTCATCAACGATCCGGAATGGCTCGCCTCGCAGAGCACGACCGAGATCATCGAGCAGGCGGGTACCGAAGGCGTCGAAGTCATCCACTGGCTGGTCATGCGAGGTGCTCTGCACCCGAACGTCGACGTCGTCCACAAGCATTACCACGTGCCGGTCTCGAATACCGGCGCCGGCGTCCTCGTGCTCGAGAACTCTCACGGCTGACGCTGTGACTGTGACCCAATTCACGGGTCATTCAGCGGGCGCTGGCTAGACTCGCATCGTCATCCCAGCCTGTCGGGAACTGTCCCGGCGAAGGAATCGCGATGCGTCTTCTTCTCAGCGGAATCCTGGTCGTTGTTGCCGTGCTGTCTCTATCAGGATGCTCCACGATGAACGAGCAGGCATGTCTCGTCACCGATTGGCAATCGGTCGGCTTCGAAGACGGGGCCGCGGGACGCAGCGTGACCTCGATCGGCAGCTACCGCCAGGCCTGCACGCGGCACGGGGTCGCGCCCGATCTGGCCCAATACCGGGCGGGACATGCCGAGGGTGTCGAAGTCTTCTGTCGGGCCGGGAACGGCTTCGAGGCGGGGCGCCGCGGGTATCAGTATCAGGGCGTCTGTCCTTCCAGTCTCGAGCCTTCGTTCCTCGAGGCGTACTCGGAAGGCCGCCAGCTCTACGAGCTCGAGTCCGAGCTCAGGGCGGTCGAGAATCAGATCGCTGCCCGACATCGTCGCTCCGAGCAGCTTGCCAACGATCTGGCGGGGACGAGCGCCGCGATCATTGCGGACGGCACGAGCGCCGTGCAGCGGGCCGAGTTGCTGATCAATGCGGCGGCCATGGCCAAGGAGCAGGGCGAGATCGCCGACGAGATCGAGGTGCTCGAGGCCGAGCGCGTTCTGCGCGAAGCGGACCTCTACGCTTTCCGGGAGACGCTCGCCTTCGCGTTCTAGGGGTCCCGCTGGGCGGAAACGCTCCATCCCCCGCTGCGCCGTAGTCGAAATTCCCCTGATCCGCAGACGGACCGTCAGCGGTCCGCGGTTGGTTCGTCCGGATCGGTCCGGCCGGGCGGCCTTTCACTGCTGGTGGAGCTAAGCTATAAAAGGCGCCAAAGCAGGGGAATTCGATGACAGCACGGACCAGTCGGCCAGCCTCGGCCGCATTCACCGCAAAGGCAATCCTTTTTCTCGGCATCGCAGCGGCCGGTTGCTCGGAAAGCCCGGGGCCCGCAGCCGAGTCCGAAACCGCCGCAGCTTCGCCTCCGGGCGCAGCTGCCACGCCCG
>JASFSD010000330.1:0-3945 GCA_050114575.1 Gammaproteobacteria bacterium
CGCCGGGGTCCGGGTTGACGACGATGACGAACGGATCGAGAGTCCGGGTGGCGATACCGTCGTCGACGCTGATGACGATGTTGCCGTAGGTCCCGACGTCGGCTGCACCGGGCGTCCCGCTGAGTCTGCCGGTGGGCGCGTAGAAGTCCGCCCAGGCAGGGAGATTCTGCACCTCGAAATTCAGCGAATCGCCGTCCGGGTCGGAGGCGAACGGAATGAAGTCGTAGAACTGGCCGACGATTACGCTGTCGGCGGGTGTGCCTGAGATGGACGGCGGGCTGTTGCCCGACGCCGATGCGGCGATGACGTCGATGGCTGCCGGCGCGAGCTCGGCCCCGAGCTCGCCGTCGGACACGGAAATGACGATGCCTGCATAGCTGCCGATGTCGGCGCCTCCCGGCGTTCCGGAAAGCCTGCCGTTGCGCGTGTCGAAGGCCAGCCAATCGGGCTTGCCTTGGATGCTGAAGGTCAGCGTATCGCCATCGGGATCGGACGCGCGCGGGGTGAACTCGTAGAGCTGCCCCTCGATCGCGGTCGGGTTCAGCGCCCCGGTGATGACGGGCGCCTGATTCTGAGTCGTGTCGACAGCGGTATCGACAACCGCATCGGCGGCCGCCGATGTGATGGCTGCGCTGTCGCCGTCTTCCGGTGCATCGTCACCGCAGGCTGCGATGCCCGCCCCCAGCGTCGCGACCACAAGCGCGCGCGTAAACCGTCTACCCAGCTCCATCCAGACCCTCAATTCCCGTCGGCAGCTCCGCTGTCGAAGGGCGCCCTTCGACCGGTGGCTTTGCGTCCCCGCCTTACGACGGGTTTGCCTTTGTCGACCGGAGTGAGAACCTCGCGAGGACTTGAAGCCGGTCTCCCCGCCTCTCTATTCAAACTGTGTGCCAACAGCGAAAAGTGGCTTGAACGCTCGGTTGCGGAGCTTTCGGGGTCCCCTAGCGCGGCGGAAACTGTAGGCGGACGCCGACACACCGGGAGACGCAAGCATCGCGGTGGCGTGGCTGCGTGGGCCCGGCTGTCGGCGATCGCCGACAGCGCGATTCAGCGAAAATCCGCAGCGCTTGACGTAACGTCGAGTCAGGACCCGCAGGGGCCACTCAAGACGCCATCAGGATGCTTGCGGGCGTGTTTAGTTAACTGTCGCCGATTGGCGAATGGGCGGGTTGGCGGGTTGGCGAGTTGGCGAGTTGGCGAGTTGGCGAGTTGGCGAGTTGGCGAGTTGGCGAGTTGGCGAGTTGGCGAGTTGGCTTTTCTAGATAGCGTCGCCGGTTCACTCGCCGTCCGCAATGCTCTTGCTCGCCTCGTTCGATTGGTCGGACTCGAGCCCTGCCTCATTGACGGCCGTAACCACGAAGTAATAGTCCCGGCCGGGAGCGAGGTTCTCGACGAGGTAACTCGTCAGACCCGGGTTCTCGAGCGTCACCGAATTCGAGTAGTTGCCCGTCGTCATGCCCCAGTAGACGATGTAGCCGGCGAGATCTGTCAGCGCCGAGCCGTCGTTGTTTTCTGTGGGTGGGATCCAGCTCAGCTCGGCGGCGCGCGGACCGACAGTCAGAACCTGAATCGCGAACGGGCCGAGCGTGGCGACGGCCTCGCCGTCGGTGACCGTGATGATGATGTTCTCGTAGAGGCCCGCGTCCGAGGCAGCCGGCGAGCCTGAGAGCTCACCCGTCGTCGGGCTGAACGTGGCCCAGCCAGGCTGACCGACGATACCGAAGGTCAGCACATCGCCGTCGGCATCGCTCGCGTCGGGCACGAAGCTGTAGACCTCGCCTTTGACGATCTTCAGAGTCGGCAAGCCGCTGATCTCAGGCGGCGAATTCGGCACGACGACGGGCGGCGGTTCGACGACGGGCGGCGGTTCGACGACGGGTGGCGGTTCGACGACGGGTGGCGGATTGACGGCGATGAGGAACGGATCGAGCGATACCGTCGCCTCGCCGTCGCCGACACTGATGAGGATATCCGTGTAGTACCCGATGTCGTCAGCACCCGGAGCGCCGCTCAGCGCACCCGACCCCGGATCGAAAACGGCCCATGCCGGCTGGTTCACAATAGCGAAGTTGAGCGGATCGTCGTCGGCGTCGGATGCCGTCGGCAGAAAATGGTACGACTCGCCGACGATGACGCTGCCGGGCGGAGATCCGGATATCGTGGGTGCGGAGTTGCGCTGCTGCGGCAGCACGTCGATAGCCATCGCAGGCAGCGGCGTCTCGGCCTTGCCGTCCGATGCCGAAATCACGATCCCCGTGTACAAGCCGACGTCCGCGGACCTCGGCGTACCGGACAGTCTGCCGCTGCCGGTTTCGAACTCGGCCCAGCCGGGCTTACCGACGATCTCGAACACGATCGGGTCGCCGTCCGGGTCCGACGCCGTCGGCATGAATTCGTAGAAGGTATCCTCGAGCGCCGTCGGGCTCGGTGCCCCACTGATCGTGGGCGCGTTGTTGACCGGTTCCTGCGACGCCGCAGCCTGGCCCTGCCCCGGCTCGCCGACTGGGTTGGTACCACCGCTGCCGCCGCCGCTGCACGCGGTCACGCCGGCAGCAAACGATGCAGCCAACAGGCCTCTGGCGATGAATTCGTTCAGCGTCATTGCGGGCTCTTGGGTCCCGTCGGCAGCCCCGCTATCGAAGATCCGTCTCCGACCGGTGGCTTTGCGTCCCCGCCTTGCAACGGGTTTGCCTTTTTCGACCGGAGGGGTTTGCCGTTACCAACCCGATCGAATGCTGAGAATCGATCGGTCCCGGTCACTTTTTTCCATAATATATTGGATGTTCGCAGGGAGATCGAGCCGGGTTTCCGCCAGAAATCCAAAGGCAAACGGGACTTCGCCGGTGTTTGGCGTTTTCGAACCCGAGATGACCGCGCAGGGCCGGCTGAGCTATGCTCGGCGCCGTTCGACGAGCCAGAGGCCGCTAAGCTTGATCTTTTCCATCTGGGTGCTGCCCGGACCGCGCCGGATCGCCGCGCTTGCGGTTTTGGCGACCGCGAGCCTCGTCGGTCAGCCGCTCAATGCCGAGCCCTTCATCGCACCGGGCCGCGCGGAGCTCCGAATCGATTTGCAGCAACTCGCCGACGAAGGCGTCATCGATGCGCCGATCACGGCGTGGCCGCTGAGCTGGCAGTCACTCGTCGCCGACCTCGAAAACGCCGACCTCGGCAGCATGAGCCCGGAGACGCGCGCGGCCTTCGATCGCGTGGCGACAGAGCTCGGCTTCGCCGAACTGACTCATCGCTTTCTGCCGCACGTTCGCATCGGCATCGCCAGCGAGCCGATTGCCGTCCGCTCGTTCGCCAGCACACCGCGAGCCGAAGGCGAGCTCGAGGCCGGCATCAGCTATACCGGCAATCGCTTCAGCTACAACCTCAATCTCATGCGGGCCTGGGACTCGCCGGACGACTGGCGGGCCGACGGGTCGTACATCGGATTCGCGCTCGATGAATGGAGCGTCGTCGCCGGTTTGCCCGAGCGCTGGTGGGGGCCCGGGATGCAGGGCAGCCTGATCCTTTCCACCAATGCGAGGCCGCTGCCGCAGATCGGCGTGCAGCGCCTCAGCGCCAATGGCTTCGACCGGCCATGGCTGCGCTGGATCGGCCCCTGGAGCATGACGAGCTTCATTGGACAGTTCGATGATGATCGTGTCGTCAATGATGCGCTGCTGTTCGGCCTCCGGCTAACGGCGCGACCGCTGCCCCAGCTCGAGTTTGGTTTGTCGCGGGCCGCTCAGCTTTGCGGCGACGGTCGTCCGTGCGGCGGCAGCCAATTTTTCGACATGCTCACTGGCCGCGACAACGCTGGCCGCCGGGGTCTGAGCAAAGACGAGGAGCCGGGGAACCAGCTCGCCGGCTTCGACTTCAGGTGGTCGTTCGCCAACCTGCCGTTTGCCGCTTACATGCAGTGGATCGGCGAAGACTCGCGCGGGAATGGCACTCGCG
>JASFSD010000331.1:0-3926 GCA_050114575.1 Gammaproteobacteria bacterium
AAGCCAGGCCAGATCAACCGATTCGGCGCGCAAATGGCAGCTTCACACGGCCGACTCCACTTCTGCGGCGAGCATCTGGCGCTCGCGGGGCGCGGCCTGGAAGGGGCGCTCGAGACCGCGGAAACGGCGGCAGCAGAGGTACTTCACGCCGAAAACGGCCTCTTATAACCTCAGGTTATACCTGAATGAGAAGTTGACCGTTCCCCTGCCCCGGGGCCGAGCTTAGGGTATGCCTCCCCCGGAATAAGGCGAACCGCCGGGACAGGCAGGACCAACCTAGTGAGCGCAGTCGAAAAAGACGTCAAAGCGGCCGGCACCGTCACCGGCCTGATCGATTCGATGGCCTATGATGAGGAAGCCACCCGCGCCGTCGCGCTCGAGCGCTGCAACTCGATCTTTGCCGATCTGTCTGCCGAGGAAAGGGTTCAATGGGCCTACGAGCACCTGCCGGGCCAGCACGCGCTGAGCTCGAGCTTCGGCGCCCAGGCGGCCGTTTCGCTGCACCTGCTCACTCGCGTCGACCCCAAGATTCCCGTCATCCTCGTCGACACCGGTTATTTCTTTCCCGAGACCTATCGCTTTATCGACGAGCTGACCGAGAAGCTGAACCTTAATCTCAAGGTCTACCGTGCCGAGATCTCATCCGCATGGCAGGAGGCGCGCCACGGGCAGCGCTGGCGGCAGGGCGTCGAAGGACTGAATGCCTACAACGAGGAGAACAAGGTCGAGCCCATGCGCCGTGCGCTGCGCGAGCTCGGAGTGTCGACCTGGTTCGCAGGCCTGCGGCGCAAGCAGAGCGAATCGCGCTCGACGATACCGTTTCTCGACTGGTCGGGCGGGCGCTGGAAGGTGCACCCGATCGCGGACTGGAACGACCGCGACGTCTATCTCTACCTCAAGCAGCACGAGCTGCCGTATCACCCGCTATGGGAAAAAGGCTATCTCTCGATCGGTGACCATCACAGCACCAAGCCAATCCACGAAGTCTCGACGCTCGATGAGACGCGCTTCTTCGGACTCCAGCGCGAGTGCGGTATCCACGACATCAATCTCGGCGATCTTTAAGAGGGGTCAGAGCCCTTTTTGAAAAAGGGCTCTGACCCCTCTTTTGCTGACCCCTCTTTCGCTTATCGCAGCTCCGGCGGAAACCGGAAGTCGGCCATGTTGGCGTCGAGCTGCACACCGGCCGTGCTGATCAGGATCGAGTTCGAGCGATAGCCGCCGACGGCAAACAGCACGTCGAGCATCTGTCCTGCCGACAGCGTTGCAGCAAGTGCATTCCAGGTGGGTTCCGAGACGATGTCGTTCTCGTAGAGCTCATCGGTCGCGCGCATGAGCAAAGCATGCATAGGGTCGGCGCCCGGCGCATCGGGCCCGACCAGAATATGCTCGATGTCCGAGTCCGTCAGTCCGACACGCAGGCCGACCCGCGTGTGCGCGGCGTACTCGTACTCCGAACGCGTCAGGACGCCGATTCGGATCAACAACAGCTCGCGGTGAGTCGGCTCGAGCGACATGCGGTTGTTGACGAGCTGATTGATCTGCCCGCGCACGCGATCGGCAGGCGGGTTGTGGTTGAAGGTGAAAAAGACGTTGGCCGTGATCGGCCCGCCGCCCTCGGGCGGCCGCGGCGGAATCCGCGGCGCCTTGTCGACGAGCCGAAGGTTGGTGCGCTCGGCGACGGCCGCGCGGGCAATCCCTGTCGGAAACCGATCGGTCACACCGACCTCGATCTGAACGCCCAGGGAGTTGGCCGCGCCGGCGTGCATAATCAGCGCACCGACCGTATCGATCGCGTCGATGAGCTCGGCCGTGTCGTAGCGCTCGGACAGCCCGTCCCAGGTCGCATCCGAAATGAAGGAGTCGACCTGCATCTCGTCGGCCGCCAGCAGCAACAGGCGGTCGAAAGCGCTCCAGGACTCGGCACCCGGCCCGCGGGCGATGCCGAAAAGATCCGCATCCGTGAAGCCTTCCTCGCGCGCAAGGGCAGCGCGATGCGCCCAGAGATACTCCGACCCCGTCAGCCAGGCCGTGCGCAGCACGAGCAACGCCCGGTCGCGCGGCGGCAGAACCGAGCCGTTCCATAGATACGCCAGATGCGGCAGCGAGGCCTCGGCGACCTCGGCGCGATTCGCATAGGTCGCGGCGAGATTGCGCATCCCGGTGCTCGAGAAATCATTGATGACCGCGCTGAGCTCCGCGCTCCACCGGCTTTCCGGCAGCGGCTCGATGCGCGGCGCGGCGAGAGGCTGGGCAGGCAGGGCCGTAGCAGCCAACGCGCCGAGCGCGAGACAGCACACGACGAGGAATCGGGATCGGGTCATGCCGGCACCACTCGAGATGAAACGGAGAGGCGGTGAACGGAAAGGCGGATCCGACACCTGCCGATCGCGCCCGTCAGCGGACCGCGATCGGCAGGGCTGGATGGAGGCGCTTCGTCAGTCGATCGCGAAGCAGTAGATCATGCCGGCGCCGCCGGTCGGGATCAGGCTCGCCATGTCGCAGCCGCGCGAAGGGTGCGCGGCGTTCCATGGATTCAATCCCGGATTCATGCCGATGCGGTCTGCGTGGCCGAGCATTCCGGTCGAATCGGCCGTGCCGTCCGTCCAGTTGTTGCAGGTCGCCTCATTGGCCGTGCCGTCCTCGTTCGTGCCCGTCAGAATGTCGTGAACGAGCGAATCCGGCCGCTGCACCTCGCCGTCGACCATCGACAGATAGCCCGGCATGTCGCCGTTCTCGTCGAGCGCCGTCTCGCCGTCGAGATTGTTGTCGCCGTGAAGCTCTTCGACATTGGCGGCGATCATTTCACCTTCGACGTTGTACCAGGGACCGTCGCCGATCCGGTCGCGCGCATCGACCGTGCTCGTCGACAGGTAGGCACGCCAGGTCTTGTCGCCCATGCCGGCGGATTCGGCCAGCGCCTGGCAATGCGCGTCGGCGCCGGCAAGCCCGCCGAAATCGCCGCCCGATCCCGGGTTCTCACTCGAAACAAAGAAGCTGGCGTTATCCGATTGCGCGCAGGCGAGACCGGCGGCCAGGAATGTGCCGGCTGCGAGCCCGAGCGTCAGGTTGAGTTTGAGCATCTGTGGTTCCCCCTCGATGTTCTCGTTATTGCGTTGGCAGAAAAATCGATCAGTCCAGACCTTTCGACATCGTCTCCCAGTTGGAGTTCGTGCACAGCGAGCAATTCGCACCGACGAACATATCGCCCGCCTGGGCGTCGTCCTTGAAGACGTAGCGCAGCCAGTTCGACGCGACATTGGCGTACTCGCCGCCTCCCGGGTGGAACACGGTCGCCGTGTGCCCGGCATTCTCGCGCGCGCCATAGAAGACCGGCAGATGGTCGATGAGCTCGTAGTTCTGCTGGGCCGGCTCGTACATGAAATCGACTTCGCCGCCGTTGATCATGAGCACGGGACCGTGCAGGTCGGCGAGGTCATCGGTGTTCGCGTTGCCGCCGCCTGGAGCATTCGGATTGGGTGCCGACACGGCCGAGTTGAACATACCGATCGTTCCGACCCGCGGATCGGAACCGGCGCCGACCGACATGAAGCCACCGCAGGATTGACCCATGGCAGACATCTGGTCGGTCGCCACTTTGCCCCGAAGCGGCGAACCCCTGCGCGCGTTCTCGGACTCGGCCCAGTCGAAGGCGGTGATCATGTTGTCGGACACGCCGCGCCCGCGTTCCTGTCCCTCCACCGGAACGGTGGTCAGGACCAGAAAGCCGTGCGACGCGATTGTCGAAAGAAAGTCGCCGTAACGCCGGCCGTCGATGGCGCAGCCGCCGTTGCCCCAGGCCATGACTGGCAGGGTATCGTTGTTCGGAAATGCGGACAGGTCGGCCGGCCGGAAGACGATGTGACTCGGCAGGCCGTAGGCCGGCTCGGAAACCACCTCGTACGGACCCGGAACCGCGAGCGGCG
>JASFSD010000332.1:0-3914 GCA_050114575.1 Gammaproteobacteria bacterium
GTCTCGCCCTGCCATTGGTAGGTGAAGTCAGGTGCCCGATCACTGCGAGGGAGACGCCAGACAGGACCGCTGCGTGCCACGGTTCGCGTGGTAAAGAGCTCATCCATGCTGCGAAACGTCAGAGAGTTGACGCCGCCTTCGAGCATCTCCCACCTGAGAATCTGCACGGCAACCGGCACATCGGATGGCGGGTCGATCTGTAGCGGCGGCGGAAGTGACTGCTGAGCGTGAAGACGGAGAGAAGAAAGCACTGATAGCAAGAGGATCAGCGCGATTTGATTAAAAGCTCTCATCTTGGTTTAACCAGACGTCAGAATTCGATCAGGGCGAGACAACCGTACCACGAACCTGCGTCAAGAACTGGCTCCTAGACGACGCGATGCAGCAAGGATTCGCCGGAATCCAGCCGGCGGCAGTTTTCCACCGCGACAACAAGGCTTCGATCGCAGGTTTCTGGCGTCAGCCAGGCCTGACGCTTGAACTCCTGCGTGTATCTTCTTCGTCTTTCCATCGAACACCTCCATGGCGATTTTGGCCCTTTTCGTAGGTGTCCGTGAAATCAGGATAATACCCGACTTAATAATGGAACAGGGCGACTGGATAAATCCGAGCCGCTCTCCTTCGACAGATCACGCGCCAGACCTCGGGCGCTTTGGGCCGTTTCGGCCGGTGTCTCGAGCGATTGCACAGCGAGCATGCGGCGACGATATTTGACCGCTCATCACTGCCCCCTTCGCTTCGCGCCTGTAGATGCTCCGCGGTGGATCTCAGCTGCCTCCCCTGCCGAAGCGTCAAACCATGCTTCGATGCGAAGGTCTTGGGATCAACTTCCCACATGGGGAGTTTGCGGTAATAGCAGCGACCACGCTGTTCTCTGAAAGCGGCGATTCCGTATCGTTTGAGTTTTGTGCGTCTCATGGGTGCCTCGTCGGAAACTTGAGTTAGTTTCCTGACTGTCCCGACTGGGAACATTCAGGCACCCAGCAGCAAGACCGACTGGGCGAAGACACCGTTCTCGAAGAGGAAACGGATCGACACTACTTATACGCGACTGCTCGCAACGGGGCCAGCAGATTGCGACATAAGCCATCAGGCGATAAGAGCACCGAACGACATGACAAATCTTCCCTGATATTCCCTGTTCCTAATCGACTCGATCCAGGACAGGTGTCGGCAGGCTTCTGAAGCTATTAAAAATAGTCGCGTTTGCGCCCGATAACAGGCGCTGGAAGAGCCGAATACCCTGCAAATTTCGGTGAAAACAGGGAAACTGTGGTCAGCGGTTACGGAGACTGGTTCGCCCATGACTACCCGCACCAGCTGTGCGTGCGGCAAAAACCGATCTGTATCTCGTCACGTTCGGATTCGGGATCCGACAAAGCGGAATCGCCGGTGATCGCACCGGCGAAAAGAGCAGCATCCACGACCGTTCGAGCGAACACCCCAACGGTGTCGAGGCTCTCCGCGACGAGCTTGACGCCCGATCGGTCGATCATCCCGAATGTCGGCTTGTAGCCGACCACGCCGCAGTAGCTTGCCGGGCGAATGACCGAGCCGGCAGTTTGAGTGCCGAAAGCAAGCGGCACCATATTGTCCGCAACGGCGGCGGCCGAGCCGCTCGAAGAGCCGCCCGGTGTATGTGCCGGATTCCGTGGATTCACTGTGGTCGTGGGAGACAGGAACGCGAACTCCGTCGTGGCCGTCTTGCCGAGGACGATTGCCCCAGCGGCGAGTGCGGCCGATACACATGCGGCGTCGCGGGCCGGAATGTGCCCGGCGTAGATCGGCGAACCGTATTCCGTCGGGAGCTTCGCGGTTGCGATGATGTCTTTCACGGCGACCGGGATTCCGTGCAGCGGGCCGCGGATGCTTCCGGAATCGAGGATGCGCGCCTGATCTCGTGCATAGGCTTCGTCGATGGTGGCCCAGGCGTGGATCTCAGCATCTCGCTCGGCAACTCGCGCCAGGCATGAATCGACGACTTCGAGCGCGGAGATCTCTCGTGACCTCAGCTTTGAGGCCAGTTGCGTCATGGTCGTCATGCGGCGTGAAGTCGCCACGTGTAGCATGGGAACATTTCCCGGTGAAAAGGGTGAAACGGTCTTTCGAGTAGTACCCCTTCGTGGCGAACAATAAACCAACCCGAGGAGAGTGCCGATGGAGCTCAAAGCCACAAATCCGTGGTCCTGGCAGGATTCACTTCATTTCTCTCAAGCTGTCGAAGCCCCGGCGAAGAGCCGCGTTGTGTTTCTGGCAGGGCAGACCTCAGTCGATCCGGATGGCCGCCCCCTCTATGCCGGCGACATGGCCTCGCAACTCGATCGTGCCTTCGAAAACCTGGAGCTCGTGTTGGAGGAGGCCGGCCTCTCGTTGGCGAACCTGGTTCGCCTGAACTACTACGTCACGGATATGGCAGCGTATGCGAGCGCCAGAGGCGTCGTGGCCGCCAGGCTCGGCGCTCTCGCCGTCAAACCTTCGGGTTGCCTGCTCGGCGTTACCTGTCTCGCCCAGCCAGAGCTCATGATCGAGATAGAGGCGACGGCAGTCGGCTGACTGTCTTCGAAGGCGTCACTCCAACGTCATGAACTCAGTCGAGCTTGCCGAGGCTCTGGCGCACCTTCGCATTGAAGCGAGCGCGCGCCAGCCAGCTCGACAACTTTGTCATCATTCGCTGCGCGCGGAGGCCGGGGCCATATTTCCCTCTATCCCGCGAGGGGATCACGGTTGCCTGGCTGAACTCGTTGTGGCCGAGCGGAGCCGGCGAGAGGCCATAGAGAGCCTGGCCATGCTCCCAGAATCTCTTGATGTAGCGGTCAGGAGGACCCGTGATGACTTTGCAGTGATCGAGAAACTTGGCGGCGGCTGCCGGGCTGATCGCATAGCCCTGGGAGCCGAATGGATACTTCGTATACCAGAGGACGGTGAAATCGCCTGACTTCTCCACAGGGGTCATCCGGACTCGCCGTGCACCGGCGGCATCCACAAGCCGGAGGAAGCCGTACTTCTCGATCAAACTATCGGCTACGTCAAGCGCGCTCGGGAAAATCGGCAGAATCTCCACGTCGTCCTCGAGCACGACGAGCGGCTCGCCCGTCTCGACCGCCTTCGTCCACAAGCCTGCATGACTGCCGAAAGCCGCAATCTCCCCGGGACTTGCTGGCCTTCCCGTGGTTCTGAGATACCGCTTTTCGTCGTAGCGTCGGAACCATTCGTCCGCTTGCGGGGGTTCGACCGCTTTGAAGGCCTCATAGTCGATGCCGAACTTCTCCAGCTGCGCGCTGAGATAGTTCCGACGATCGACCGACGCCTCGAGATTGATGAAATATACGCGCATGTTCGAACTGCCCATGAGCAATCGGCGGTGTTCTGACAGCTTTACGGGCCGATTGCATGAGACTTTAATGCTAGACGCTACGGTAATCAACGAAGAGCGCGATTTCGGCTGGCAATCAGTGGCGAATGACCCTATCGTTGTTCATGTGCTCCCTGGATTTGGCAATCGGAGAACCTTTGGTTGCACCCTGAGTTGATCGGCATGGCCGGCGCCGGCCTTTCGTGCGCCGTGATTGCCCGCGCTCTCGCCGAGCGGGGCCATCGAATCGAAATATTCGAACGGCGACACCATGTTGCGGGAAACTGCCACACAGAACGCGATCCGGCGACGGGTGTCTTGTTGCACGTCTATGGACCTCACATCTTCCACACCGACGACGAGGAAGTATGGTCTTACGTCAACGGGTTCATGGAGTTCATGCCGTACGTGAATCGCGTGAAGGCCGTTACGCGCGGCGAAGTGTTCTCGCTCCCCATCAATCTGCACACGATAAATCAGTTCTTCCGTGAAACGCTCTCCCCGCAGGCAGCCCAGGAGTTCATCGCAGCACGCACGGAAACAACAATAGCGGAGCCGCGCA
>JASFSD010000333.1:0-3908 GCA_050114575.1 Gammaproteobacteria bacterium
GCCGTATCTGGCTATCGAAAGCGGCCTCAAGTGCGCCTCCTGTCACACCAACCCCTCAGGAGGAGGCAAACGCACTCTTTTCGGCATGACCTATGCGCGCGCCCAACTGGCAGCGCAGACGCTTTTTTCGGACAGCGAAACGCGCGGCTGGAACAGCCGGATCACCGATCGGCTCGGGATAGGCGGTGACTATCGCGGCGGATTCCTCGACGCGGATACACCGGGCGGGCCGGACCGGTCGGACTGGAACACGCGCAAGGCGACCGCCTACCTGGAGGTCAGCCCGGTACCCGGGCTGTTCACGCTCTATGCCGATGAGCAGATCGCGCCTGGAGGCTCGCTGAGCCGCGAGACCTACGTGCTCCTGACGCCGGCGGGCGGAAAGTACACCATCAAGGCCGGGCAGATATTCCTGCCTTTCGGACTCCGGCTGCAGGACGATTCCGCCTTTGTTCGTCAACGCTCAGGCATCAATTTCGATACGCCCGACGACGGCGTCGAATTCGGGCTGGAGCTAGCGAGGTGGTCGGCTCAGGCCGCGTTCAGCAACGGAACGGCCGGCGCCGGCAGCGCGCCTGGCAAGGACCAGACCAGTATCTCGGCCACCTATGTCCTGCCTCGCTGGCGCGTCGGCGCAAGCCTGAACCAGAACAGTGATCCGCTGGGCGACCGGCGCATGGTCGCGTTGTTCGCCGGCTTGCGCACGGGCCCGATCTCGTGGCTCGCGGAGATCGATATGATCAAAGACGAGCTGCCGTCCGGCGGCGACAGCGAGATTCTGGCTTCTCTGGTCGAGGGAAACTGGCGTATTCGCAAGGGACACAATCTCAAGTTCACCTACGACTACACCGATCCGAGCGACAGAACCGGCGAGGACGAGCTCGAACGTTACAGCCTGCTCTGGGAGTACTCTCCCGTACAGCTGCTGCAAACGCGTATTGGCATCCGCTCATACAACGGCGTGCCCGCTCAGCCGGCGACGAATCGGCGCGAGCTTTTTGTCGAAGCCCACGTCTATTTTTGATCAGAAGCGGAACGTATAACTGAACTTGACCGAGAGGTCGGCATTGATCGAGTGGAAGGAGTCGTTCTTTTCCGGATCCGAGACGTTGTGGTTGAAGACGATGAAGCCTTCGCGTCCGGCCTCGGGAATCCAGTGCAGGCGGCTGTTGAAGCCGATGACCTCGGAGAAGTTGTCGTACTGAACCAGGTTGACCCAGGACAACGTCGCGTTGAACGCATAGCTGACGGTCAGATCACTCTGGCGGACCTGGAAGCTGCCGCCGGGAAGATCGACATCCCTGAAGCCGTAGCCACCTGAAATACTGAGCTTTCTCGAGGGCCGCCAGGAGATGTTCGAGTTGATGTTCTTCGACTCGCCATCGTAGTAGTCGCCCGCAGTGAAGCTGAAGAACGCCGACACCTTGCGCTGCTCGCCGGACCTCATTCCGATGCTGAGCGAATCCCAGCTGTAGCTGCCCTGAGGGATGACGACGTTTCCGGAACCGTCGGACGGCCGGTAAATCGGAAAGTCGAAAGGAACGTTTTCCTTGTTCGTCGAATAGTTCACGAAGATGGCGTCCTGATTCCGCGTCTGGACGCTGACCCGCAAGCGTGAATCCTGACGATCGAGCAATCCCGTGGCGAGGAGCTCCGTCCGCGACGTATTGGTGCCGACCTGGATGGTTCGAATCATCCGGTCACCGCCAAAGCGCCAGCGGTAACCGAGATCGCTCGACAGGCTGCGGATACCGGTTTCATTGACGAATCCGACGGCCGGGTCGAAGTTCTCTTCGATCTGCCGGCCCGAGACACCGCCATTCCAGCCGGTCGTATTCGGCGAGCTGATGCCGAAGCCATAGGCACCGGTCTCGTCGGTCACACCCTCCTGGTCGGTCTCCTGCACCCAGGCATTGGCCTCGATGACCTTGTTGCCGGGCAGGCGCGTGTTGCGATAGTTGAAGTCGGTGCCATAAGTCGAGCTGCTGTCGTTCGACCATGGATCGCCGTCGGTGAATATCATGCCGACGTTCGACTCGCCGAGCACATTGGCCGAAATGCGGCCGATCAGAATGTCCTGAGCGTCGACGCGCTCGGTGCCGCTCATGAACTCGCCCTGCCGGACCGTCAGCACGCCGACGTTCCAAGGCCCGACCCGGCCGCTGACCCGGGCGCCGGCGTCGATGTCGACAGGCTGGCCGGTCGGGCTCAAGCCGAGCCGGCGTGAGAAGAACGGCATACCGTTCTGGCCGCCACCACCGCCGAAGCCGCCTCCGCCGCGAAAGTTCCTGTTGCCACCGCCACCACCGATGCGGCCGAACTGGAAGATATCGGCGTCCTGCAGAAAGAAGTCCCGCTTCTCGGGAAAAAACAGGCTGAACCGCGTCAGATTGACCTGGCGATCGTCGATCTCGGTCGCCGAGAAATCCGTATTGAAGGTCAATGCACCATTCAGCGACGGCGTCAGCTTGTAGAAGATGTCGAGCGACGGCTCGACGTCGCTGTTGGTGGCAGCCGTCGCATCGAAGCTGCGCCTGCCCTGGGCGCTGAACGACGGCACGATGTCGAGACCGCGACCCTGCTGCAGTTCGTGAAATCCAACGACCGTGCCCGCGATGCCGGGATTGAGCTGCCGGTTCCTCGAAACCCAGGCCAGCGTCTCGTCGTTGCGCTGAATGGTGCGCTCGAAGTTCACGCCCCAGGCCTCGCCGTCCGGGTCGAACGAGAGCGTCTTGAACGGGATCGCGATCTCGGCGATCCAGCCCTGGTCGTCGATCGTCGCCTCTGCCCGCCAGATGCCTTCCCAGTCGCTCTGAGTATCCGAGGTATCGGCGTAGAGCGCATCCCAGCGGACACTGTTCGGGTTGACCTGGAAGCGATATCCGCTGCGTCGGTCCAGGTGCGGATCGAGAATGATCGCGAAGCGATCCTCGTTGCTGAGCCCTTCGCCCTGACGCAGGACCTGCGCCGTGATCTGGTCGGGCCTGCTGTCCCAGAGCCTGGCCGAGACATACAGCGCCTCGTCGTCGTAGAGCAGCCGGATCTCGGTCCGTTCCGATGGCGCTTCGAACTCGACGGGGTTGACCTGATGCAGATCGGAAACGGGCTCGGCCAGCGACCAGACGGCCTCGTCGATGACGCCGTCGATGACGGGCGCCGTGTCGACGCGCAGAATCTCGATCGTCTTGTCCTGGCTGTCCGCGGCGCCGGGCGGCTGTGCCAGCGCTGGCATCGACTGTACCGCGAGCACGCCCGCAGCAATGATCGCTAAGCCAAACCGCTCGAGATACAACTATCCCCTCCCGACGCCTCGTCGACGTGAGTCCTTCCCATTCATCCGGGATGCCGCCGGAACGCGGCCGACTGCCAATTATCACACAGGACGCTCGGGTTCCCGCCCGAGCGCCGCTGCGATTTATCTAAAGATTCTTGTTGCCCTTCCGCTCAGAGCAGCCCGCGCTCGGCGCGCGAAGAATTGATGTAGTTCCGGATCATGACGTTGTCCTCGGCGCAGGCATACTCGAAGAACCGGTAGTCGTTGTCGAGCACCCAGGGCAGCTCGACCGTCCAGTCGGCCGTCCAGATCACGGGATCGTGAACCGTAGCCTGGTAGGTCAGCGTATTCGGCCCCGTGCGCGTGAACCGCTCGGTCAGGACATACTCTTCACTGATCGGTGAGTTGTTGTAGGGGGGCGAGCCAATGGTATGGATGTTCGTGGAGCTGCCCTTGCCATTGAAGTTGGTCGTCTCGACCACGAGGGTATTGCCCTCCCAGTGGCCATTCGAATAGCCGAGCCAGGCCTTGGTACCGGCATCGACGGGCGGGCGCCCATCCACCGGGATGATCCGCGTCTCGTGAATCATCTCCAGCCGTAACACGACATAGCCCGGCGTCTGAAGAATCTGAA
>JASFSD010000334.1:0-3907 GCA_050114575.1 Gammaproteobacteria bacterium
CGCGAAGCGGCAGCCAATTTCCCTGAGACGCTGAATCTGTTTGTCGGACTCCGCAGCGAAGCGCACGGCTGTCTGTTCCGTGATTTCGAAGATAATCGCCTCGGGTGGGACATCGTATTTCTTGAGCAACGCCTCGACATACTTGCCGAAGCGGTCGCTTTCGAATACCGATGCCGACAGGTTGATCGAGTAGCTGAGGTCGGCCCGCGGGGACCGAAACTTCGAAAGCGACTTGATGGCGTTCTCGGCGACCCAGTAGTCGATATCCAGCATGAGACCGAACCGCACGGCAGCCGGCAGGAAAGCATCCGGCGACACCAGCTCGCCCTGCTCGGACTTCAGGCGCAGCAGCACCTCGTAGTGATCGGTCCAACCCGTCGTGACCCGGAGCAGTGGCTGGTAGACGAGCATGAAGCCCTCTCCGTCCAGCGCTTTGCGGACCTTTTGCACCCAGGCCACCTCGTTGGCCATCTGGGCGTTTTCCTTGCGGGACGTCTTGTAGATCTCGAGCCGGTTGCGGCCGTTCTCTTTTGCGGCGTGGCATGCGATGTCGGCGCGCGACAGGTACTCGTGCACATCCAGCGCCGAGTTGCGCACCATCGCAACACCGATGCTGCATTGCAGATGAAAGACCTTGTTGTCGTGCACCTGTGTAAGCAGGCTCATGTGCTCGAGTATCTTCTCGCCGATTCGCTTGGCCAGGGTTGGTGTGACGTTGCGCGCAAGCACAGCGAACTCGTCACCGCCGAACCTCGCGACCACGTCGTCGCTTCGCGTCGTGGCATTGATGCTGCGAGCGGCCATGCGCAACAATTCGTCGCCAGCCGGGTGGCCGCAGGTGTCATTGATGTACTTGAACTGGTCGAGGTCGATGAAAAGAATGGCGCTTTGCTTCTTGCTCCCTGCGAGTCTCGCGATTTCGGCGGTGAGCTCGTCGACGAAGGCCGGTCTGTTGAGTAATCCTGTCAGAGAGTCGTGAGTCGCCAAGTGCGACAGGCGCCGGTCCCTCTCCCGAAGCGCTTTGGTCGTTCGCCGCAGCGTCGTGATGATGTTCTGAATTTCTTCGTGGCGGGACGCGGAGAACTGGACGTCCATGTTGCCGTCGGCCAGTCGTGACAGTGGTTCCTGTAGCTGGGACAGCGGTCGCAGGGCTCTCTTCAGAGCCTGTCGACTGAACGCCCAGGAGAACAGGAGGACGAGCACGAGGACGAAGCTGCCGACGAGCAGCCGGTTGGTCAGGACGGCCTCATACCAGGAATAGTCGAGATCGACCGTCACGAAACCCAGAATCTCCCGGACGGTCGTTGGCTCCTCGTCCGCTCCGAGTAGCATCAGGGCATCGCCGGAGAACGACTCGGACCAGATTGCACCAACCAGCTGATAGTGCCCTGACGAGCCTTCCTGCTCATCAATCAGTCGAGGCGTGCTGCTGGCCGAGCCGTCCCGGATTTCGGCGATCACGTCGGCAGGTAGAGCTTCGGCACGGCTGACCGCTGAATATCCGTCCTGAGTAATCGAGAACTGCTGAATCCCTTCCGGGGAGTACCAGTCGACCTGGGCGATTTCCGGATAAGCCGCCACGAATCTTTCGATATTAAGGATCGTCAGGTCGGGATCGGCGACGTAGAGCGGTGCGCCCAGCTCGTTCAATTGCGACGTCCAGCGCGTGGCCCAGCGCGAGAGATTCTCGTCAGTGATGGCCTGCGATGTCCAGGCGAGTCCAGCCATGGAAAACACGCCGATGGCCGCGGTGATCAGCAGCTGCAGGCTGAGTATGTCGTTCACGAGGCTCGCGGATTCGCGTCGGGCCGCAATGGTGGCTCGGCACCGATGCACGAGTGTCTTCACGTCGGTCGTCCACCGGGTCGAGCGCGAGCAGGCGGACTTCAGGCGCGCGAGAGCCTGTTGTGCGCGCCCGCGAGTCGGTCGCAGGCGACGCGTTGCCGTTGCAATCCGATCGCCGAGGGGTCGCAGCCTCCTCAGCGCGGCAGAACCGAGCTCAGCTATCATTCTCGATGGCTGTCAGCAGCTGGTCATCCTGATCCGCGGGCGCGGATCCGGCTATCCCGAGCTTTTCTGCGGTTTCTTCGTTCAGGTGGGTTTCTACGGTCGTCAGCGGCTTCATGCGGCCGACCCCGGTTCGATCGCCACGAACGAGCTCGTCGACCATGGCGGCGGCCGATGCCGCGACGTCATCCGTGTTGCTGCCGACGCTGAGCAGCGCACCCCAGTCGAGCAGGGACTTGTTGAAAACGATCGTCTGAACCTGATGCACGAGCGCGTAGTCGAGAATTTCTCGAATCGAGCCTGGGCTTAGAATCTCGCGGCTCGGGTACAGCCAAAGCCCATCGACTGTCTGAGCGAAGCGCTTGAACTGATAGATCGCATCCTGATCCGTCACGGCGAAAGACGCCCGCAGCTCAATACCGAGCTCCGCTGCAACAGCTTTGGCTTCTTCGACGAGATCGGTTTTGTCGTGACTGACGATCAGGCCGATACTGGATGCATTCGGAGAAAGTTGTTGCCAGCTTTCCAGCTGGAGCTTCAGTGGTGGCAGAGGCTCGACGCCGAAGAGATGCTGATGCGTATCGAGTAATGGTCCGTAGTCGAAAATCTGGCAAAAAACGGTAACGACGTCCAGCTCGTTGGCCGCAAACTCGGCGGCGTCCTCACCGATCGCGATTGCGGCGCTCCATGCGGATGAGTCGGCGCGGGCAGCGGCTTCCCGGATTCCCGGGTCTGAAAGATCGATCTCGTGCAGCTCATAGCGGGTGGACAGCTCGCGCGCGAGGGCGGTGGCGACGTCCCGATAGTTTTCGGCATCACTGCTGCGCAGAACGAGGACGCGCGACTTGAGAGGCTGCAACTGTCTGGCGGTTGGTCTCGTTTCGTCTGGCATCGGTTCGGATGGCTGCAGGTCAGTTGCGGCCTGATGCGACACGACAGCGACTTCTTCGGTTGGCGCGACGGGCTCTACGGGCGTTGCTTCTTCGGGGAGATAGGGTATCGGTGTGCAGCCGGTGCCGATGACGAGAAGCAGCGGAACAAGAGAACGCCACCATCGATGTTCGTGGCGTCCAAACCTGGTTGGCGATTGTTGGCTCGAAGGCGCCTGCCGGATCATCGGTGCTGTACTTAATAGGATGCAGAACTCCATATAACAGCTCGCTGCCAGCGATCACGACAACTTGGTGTGCAGTTTGAATTTCTCGTGCGCTGAGGGCGTGATATCTGTGACGAAGCTCACAACACGCAACCGAGAGCGGCTACCGGAAAAGTGTGACCAGTCTCTCAGTCTGGCCGTAGTATGCACACCGTCGTGCATCGCGAAGAACGGTCCGGTGATTAACCTAATCGGATTCCGATCAGTGTCAGGCGTTCGAGTCCAGACGAGGTCGCTGCACCATTTTCAACGCAGCTGCGCCGCTAATTCCGGGTTAGCAAAATAGTCCCAGCAAAAAGCAAAAAACATCTATCGAGAATGGCGTGCCGGGGGCTATAAAAATTCGCCAGATCAGGAACTCGTGGGAATGTCGTTGGCCATCTCTGCGCATTTCGCAGGTCAACGGCCAACAGGTCGGGCGACGCGTGTCGGCCGGAAATCGAAGCACAAAGGGATGGGATATGGGCGCTGAGATGATGTGTCTGGCATTGGCCGTCTACTTCGAAGCAAGGTCGGAGTCGCTTCTCGGTCAGGCCGCCGTGGCGCAAGTCGCGCTGAACAGGATGGAAAGCCCCAGGTATCCCGACACGATCTGCGACGTTGTCACGCAGGGCGGCGTCAAGAGGCACCGTTGTCAGTTCTCGTACTGGTGTGACGGCAAGCCGGAATATGTCGGCGATCGGCGCGCATGGCGCAGAGCGAAGGTGGTTGCGAAGCTGACCGTTGCCGGCGTGCTCGATGCGG
>JASFSD010000335.1:0-3898 GCA_050114575.1 Gammaproteobacteria bacterium
TCGGGTCGAGAGCTGGTTCTCGCGCATCCGGGAGCGGCCGAGTTTCTCTCCGGCTTTTGAGCGCTGGATGCCGGCAGAGCTTGCGGCCGAGATGACGGCCAACGGCGAACGGGCGAGGCCGGAAATCGAAGCGATACTCGGTATCTGAGCGCTCGGGGTTAGGCGATTATTGCGCCGAGGAGAGCTCGAGCAGTGCTGCCTGGTTTTCGTCGTGGGCTTCTGTCCAAAGCCCGGCTTCGCGATAGTAGCGGACGGCGCCCGGATGGTAGGGGTGCATATTGTCGGCCGGCGCTAGATCGGCCGCCTGGATGTCGGCGACGAGCGAGACGTCCTGGCGCAGCGCATCCCAGTTGCTGTGGATGGTCTTGATGATCTCGTAGGCTCGATCGTCGCTCAGGTGGACGCCGGTGTTGAGCATATCCGGGACGCTCGAGACCCGGATCGGCCCGGGAATTCCGACGCTGTTCGCACCGGGCTCGACTGTGACGACACGTGTGCCCGGCATGATCTCGGCAAGCCTGGCCTCGTTACTGCCCATCGTCAGGTAGCGGATACCGTCCGACAGCGCGGCATTCGTCTCCATGCCGAGAGCGGTGCCGATGCCGATCGGTACCGCGTCGGCGCGGCCCTCGCGCAGCGCCGTCGCCGCTTCGCCGAGGCCTGCGACCGTCAGTGCTTCGACGTCGTCGAAGTCGAGGCCGGCCGTCGCGAGTATTCCGCGGTGCAGCTGCTCGAGCGCGACGTTGGCGCGAAACCTGACGACAACGCGCTGGCCGTCGAGATCCTCGATGCGATACAGATCCGAATCGGCGCGAACCATAAAGGTGATGTTCAGCGGAAACATCATCCCGAGCGTGCGCAGATTCGTCATCGGCGCATCGTAAGGCGGCAGGCCGCGATACGAGAGATAACCATCGATATTCGTGTTCAGGCCGAGCGATACCTCGCCGCGCTGCAGCATCGGCAGGTATACCGAGGACCCGGAGAACGGGCGAATCGTCGCGCGCAAATCGGATCGCTCCTGGATCAGCCTGGCAAGCCCGCCTGCCACGGTGTAAACGTTGGTGCCTGCGGGGTTCGAGGCGATCGTGACCTGTTGCGTGTTGCCGGCGCTCTCACCGCCCGCGCCACAACCCACGAGCGCGAGAGCCAGGGCCAGAAGGCCGAGCTTCGACAGGGCGCGCGTCACGGGCTGTCAGCCGACGTCTCTTTGAATCGAGCGCAGACGCGGAAAACGCACGACGGTGCCGGGGCGGACCTGGTCGAGATCGATGTCGGGGTTGTATTGCCTGAGCAGCCAGACCGGCACATCGTATTCATTGAGCGCGAGCAGCCAGAGCGACTCGCCGGGGCTGACGACGTGGTCGACAATTGCCTCGATCTGGTAGGCCAGGAAGAAGGACTCCTGACGTTCGGCCTGATAGGCGACGCGTCGGGCTTCGAACAGTGCCTCGTCGACGTTGGAGAAGTCGAGGCGGATGCGCTTGCCGACGACGACTGCCTGCTCGAACGGCATGCCGTTGATATCTCTGAGCCGCTGGGTTCGGATCTCGAGCCAATCGGCGTAATGACCGAGCGTCTCCATGTCCTGCACTTCGATCGTGTTGTCGCTCGCGACCGAGTAATCACTCGGGTCTGCGGCGAGCGTCGCCTGGCTGTTTGCCAGCAGGCTCGATTCGGGAGCGACCGGAGCCTCGACGGAATCACTGTCTTCCGCTTCCTGAACGGCAGCGACGGCCTCCCGCGTCGGCTGCGGCTCTATCGGTCGCGGCGGCTCGGCAGCGGTCTCCTGCACTGCTGCAATCACGGGAAGCTCGCGGCCGGGCACGGGCAGAGTCAGATCCTGGCCCACGCGGATGAAATTCCGGTTGTCGAGGCCGTTCGCGCGCACCAGGGCGGAGAGACTGATGCCGTATTGCTCGGCGATTTCCGACAGCGTGTCGCCACGGCGCACGCGATGCTGCAGATCCGGCCGTTGCGAGGCGAAGCGCAAGCCAGAGGGAATCGCCGCAACCAGAGCCTGGCTATCGCCGACGTGGTTGGGTACGCGAACCTCGAACCCCCTGGGAACGTACTTGTCGCCTTCCCAGACGGTTTCCATCAGGGCCGGGTTGAACCGCTGCAGCTCGCGCAGCGAGATATCCCATGCGCTCGCCAGCGGCGCGGCGTCGACATAGTCCGGCAGCGTCACGACGGTCACCTCGAGTGGCGGCTCGATCTCGATGCTGCCGAAGTAACGCTCGGCGTTGCGGTCGACGTCGAGCGCGGCGAGGAAGGCGGGGTAAAAGTTGCGCGAAGCGAAGCCGAAAGTCCGGCTTTCGTAGTTATGGATGATCTCGCCGATATCGTCGGTGCCGAGTTGGCGCACCGCGCGGCGCATTCCGGCCAGACCATGGTTGTACGCGGTGATCGCGAGCGGCCAGCTGCCGATGACGTCGTAATTGTCCTTCAGCAGCCGGGCGGCCGCATCGCTGGAGAGATACGGATCGCGGCGCTCGTCGACGATGTGGTCGATCTGCATGTAACGCAGACCGGTCGAGCGCGTGAATTGCCACATCCCGGCAGCGCCGACGCGGGAGTAGGCCGTAGGGTCGAATGACGATTCGACGTGCGGCATGGCGATGAGCTCGCGCGGCAGGCCGGCCGCGTCGAGCACTTGCTCGATGTACGGGCGCCAGCGCCCCGAGCGCTTCAAGCCGGCCAGGTAGCGGTCGGACTGGCCGAGCTGGAACCGTATGCGATTGGCGGCGCGCGCGAACTCCTCATCGCTGGTTCCGGCCGGCCACATCGCAAGCACACGCGCCTCGTCGGAACTCAGGCCCCCACGCTCGCCGCGAGCCAGCTTCTTCAGAATGGCTTCGTACTTGTCGGCGGCCCGGTCACGGATCCGGCTGCGCTGGCGCGAGGAGGCGTCCTCGGGGACCTCGAGGGTCTCGTAGACAACGGCCAGATTCCGGGTGTCGTGCAGGAAGCCGCTGTTGGAGTCGACCTCAGTGTAGACGCGGGTCCAGAATTCGACCGCGCTCGTGATTTCAGGCGGGCGGGGAAAAAGATCCTGAGCGCTCGCGGCACTTGCGAGCACCAACCAAAGCAGAATCAGCCTCGACCCAGTCCGCATACTTCCTTCCGTCCGTTTTCTTGTTATTTTCTGTAAAGTTATCGGCACATTCAAGAATATCATCTCCGCTTCCCAGGAGAAAAAAAGGGGTCAGAGCCCATTTCTCGAAGAAATGGGCTCTGACCCCTTTTTCCTCTGACCCCTTTTTTCTACGCCTCTTCTCGAGCCCGGCTCATTGCCGGGCTCGAGTCTCAGCGGCGAGTCAGCTCTCGAATGACCGCCTCGTGCTCGGGATAGAGCGCCAGTAGTGCCGCCGCCTCGGGCATCTCGAAGTCCTCGTAATCGAATCCCGGCGACACCGTGCAGCCGCCGAGTGCCCAGGATGCGCCCGGTGCGAGCCGCGCCGACTGCCAGTTGCCGGCCTGGATCATGGTCGTCGGCTCGCCCTCATTCAGATCGGTCGTCAGGACTCTGCGCTCGAGCTCGCCATTCTCGTCGATGACGAAGATCTCGAGCGGGCCGCCGGCGTAGAGGTGCCAGACCTCATCGCTCCATCTGACGCGATGAAAGGCCGAAAAATCCGCGCCCGACAGCAGGAAATAGATCAGCGTTCCCGCCGAGCGGGCCGGCGCGATACCCTCCGGGACATCCGGATGGTCGAGTCTCATCGACGAGCGATACACCTCGCGAAAGTAGCCGCCTTCGGGGTGGGGAACGAGATTGAAGCGCTCGACGATCCGTCTTACGGCGTCGTCCATGTTTCGTTGCTGTTTTTCGAGGGTCAGGGATTATGCGATATGGCGGAACCGAGTTACAGTCGCGTAAGAGTATGGTCATGCG
>JASFSD010000336.1:0-3879 GCA_050114575.1 Gammaproteobacteria bacterium
GTCATCTTTGCGATCGTCGTGGGCGTCGCTCTGATCGCCCTGACACCCGATCAGTCCCGGCCGCTGCTGGACCTGCTGACGACGCTGCAGCAGGTCTGCATGATGGTCGTGCGCTGGGCCATGCTGCTCGCGCCGGTCGCCGTTTTCGGTCTCATGGCGCGTCTTACGAGTCAGATCGGGTTGGAGGCGCTCGCCGGCATGGCGTTTTACGTGGCCACCGTCCTGCTCGGCCTGCTGTTGTTGCTGGTCATGTATCTCGTTCTGGTCGGTGTTTTCGCGCGGCAGTCGCCCGGCTCGTTTCTCGGTGCGACGCGCGAGCTCCTGCTGCTTGCTTTTTCGACCTCGAGCTCGGCTGCAGTGATGCCGCTGTCGATTCAGACAGCCGAAGAAAAGCTCGGTGTGCGCCGATCGATCGCACAGTTCGTGGTTCCGCTGGGCGCGACTATCAACATGAACGGCACGGCGCTGTATCAGGGCGTTGCCGCCGTCTTTCTGGCCCAGGTATACGGTGTAGATATCGGAACCAGCGGCATGGCGCTGGTCGTCGTGCTGGCTGTCGGCGCCTCGATCGGTTCGCCCGGCACGCCGGGAGTCGGCATCGTGATTCTGGCCATGGTGCTCAACACCGTCGGTATTCCCGCCGAGGGCGTCGCGCTGCTGCTCGGCGTCGATCGAATTCTCGACATGAGCCGCACTTCGATCAACGTGGCTGGCGATATGGTCGCCTGCAAGCTCATGGACCGCTGGATCGGTGGCGGTCGCTCGGAGGAAAGCGCAGCGGAGGCGGATCCCGATGCCAATGCGAATGCCGATGCGAATGCCTAGGTCGCGGCGCTAGGCAAGCGCTACTTCCACCCAGGAAAACCGCCGGCGCCGGGAAACTTCGTCGGGAAAGACCCGGCAATGCCAACTATCAGTGACCCGGGTACACTTACAGCCCATGTGGGATCGCGTCGTCATGGTCTGGAACTATCCGCTCGTCACGCTCAGTGACGGCGCGGCGATTTCCGTCAGTCAGATAGTTCTGGTCCTCTTTATTCTGGTCGTTGGCGTCTTTGCCAGCCGGCGCATCGAGCGGCTCGTCGGCAAGCGTCTGCTCAAGACGCAGTTGCAGGCGGACGCGGCGCATCTGATCCAGCGACTCCTGTTCTATTCGCTGATCGTCGTGCTTGTCGTCACGTCGCTCGGCTTGCTCCATGTGCCGCTGACGGCATTCGCGTTCATTTCCGGTGCCGTTGCGATCGGCGTTGGCTTCGGCGCGCAGAACATCATCAATAACTTCATCAGCGGCTGGATTTTGATGTCCGAGCGGCCCGTCCGCATCGGCGACTTTGTCGAGCTCGAGGGTTCTTCCGGGACTGTCGAGGTGATCGGTAATCGCTCGACCCGCATCCGTCGCGTCGACGGTGTTCATATGCTGGTCCCCAACAGCCGAATACTCGAAAACACGGTCGTCAACTGGACATTGATCGACCGGCATGTGCGCACCATGGTTCGTGTCGGCGTCGTTTATGGCGCGCCGGTGCGGCTGGTTGAAACGCTGATTCGGCAGGCCGTCGAGGAACATTCTTCTGTCAATAAGGATCCGGCGCCTCGAATCATCTTCGATGATTTCGGCGACAATGCGTTGATATTCGATGCCTACTTCTGGTGCGATGTGGGAGGCGAACGGGAACTGCGCCAGATTCGCAGCGACATTCGCTTCCGAATCTGGGACCTGTTCGACGAACACGATATCGTCATTGCGTTCCCGCAACGCGATGTGCATCTCGACAGTCCGGACGGTATCAAAGTGCATCTGGTGGGCGGCGATGCAAACTGACCCGGCAGGATTCAGGCTGTGACCGACGAGGAGTCGTCGCCTTTCATCTGCGCTTACGTCCTCGATCGCAACGGTGGCGGCCGTGACGCGAGTGCCTCCGACATCGATGCCTGGACGCCGAATTCCGGTCTGCTCTGGGTACACCTCGATGTTCTCGACCGGTCCGCGCAGTCCTGGGTCGATGGGCGTGAGGATATCGACGACGTGATGCGCGATGCTCTGATGGCCGTCGAGACACGACCTCGTGCCGTACCTCACGACCGCGGTCTGCTGCTCGTCCTGCGCGGCGTCAACATGAACCCGGGGTCCGATCCCGACGATATGGTCGCGATTCGAGTCTGGCTGGAGCCGGATCGCATCCTGACTTCTCGGCGTCGCAAGCTCCTCTCGATTCAGGACATGCGCGATGCCATCGAAGCTGGCCACGGTCCGAAGACGCCGGGTGAGTTCGTTGTCTCGCTCGTCGAGCGGCTGGCGGACCGCATCGGTAAGGTCGTCAACGATATCGAGGAAGCAATCGACTCAGCGGAAGAGGAGGCCCTGGAGCGCGGCGCGGCTGAAACTCGGTCGAAGATCAGTGAGATCAGGCGTCAGATCGCATCGATCCGGCGCTATCTGGCCCCGCAGCGCGACGCGCTGGACCGAATGTACAGGCAGCCCGGGGCGCTGTTCAGTAACTCCGAGGCGCAGGAATTGCGGGAAGAGGCCGACCGTATCACTCGCTATCTGGAAGACCTGGACCTTGCGCGGGAGCGGGCGATCGTGCTCCAGGAGGAAATGCTCGCCAAGATGGCGCAGGAACAGAACTCCAGAATGTACCTGCTCTCTGTCGTCGCGGCCGTGTTTCTGCCGCTGACGTTCGTAACGGGTCTGCTCGGAATGAACGTGGCCGGGTTGCCTGGCACCGAGGACCCGGCGGCCTTCGTCACCGCGTCCGTCATCATGGTTGCACTGGGGGGCGCGCTCCTGGTGCTTTTCAGATGGATGAAGTGGCTCTAACCTAGAGAGAGCCTTTTCGGAGCCCCGCGGGTCAGTGCCTTGGCGCGCCTTTGTCAGGTGTCGTCAAAGGCGAGTGGCCGGGGTCAATGCAATCAGCCAGATCTCGAAACTCATCGCGTGAGCTCGAAATTGTCAATCAAATTCAACGGCTTGACGCTGCTGCTGGCGGTCTGTCCTGAGCTGGCTATGGCTGCGGTCGAGATCGAAGGGCTCGAACCGGAGCTCGCGGCCAATGTCCTCAACACCCTGAGCCTCAATCGCGAGATCTGCGAGGCGCCGAACTGGCGCGTCGATGCACAATTCAGGCGCACGCCGCGGGAAATCCGCAGCGCGCTCGAGGCGAATGGCCACTACTCGAGCCGCGTTTCCTCTGCGCTCGCGTTCGAGCCCGAATGCTGGTTGGCGCGATTCGACGTCGATCCGGGCGAGCCGGTGCGGCTGCGTCGCGTCGACGTCATTGTCAGCGGAGATGCCGGGACAGATTCGGACTTCGACACCATCCTCGGGAGTGTGGCGCTCGAGTCAGGTCAGCAGCTCGATCACGGCCGGTACGAGCGACTGAAATCGGATCTGATGAGCCTGTCGCGCCGCAAGGGCTACGCTGAAGCGCGATTCACTGAAAACCGGGTCGACGTCTATCCCGATCAGCTGGCGGCCGATATCGCGCTGAACTTCGATTCCGGCCCCCGCTACGACTTCGGTGAGTTCATCTTCAATCAGGATTTTCTCGACCGCGAGCTCGTCGCCAGGTATCTCGACATCGAGCCCGGCATGCCGTTCGATCGCGCCGAGCTTGCGGGCGTCTACAACGATCTCGTCGACAGTGACTACTTCAGTCTGGTCAATGTCCAACCGCTGGCCGCCGATCCGGAAACCCGGCGCATTCCGGTTCGGATCGATCTGAGCCCCGGAAATCGTCTCGTCCTCAGTTTTGGCGGCGGTTTCGCCACCGACACGGGACCACGGTTTCGCTTTTCCAGGGTCAACCGTCGCCTGAATGACCGCGGCGCACAGCTGAGCTTCAACACCGAGCTGTCGCCGGTGCTGTCGGAATTTCT
>JASFSD010000337.1:0-3875 GCA_050114575.1 Gammaproteobacteria bacterium
GATACTGCACAGCAAGTATGCCGTCGAGCCGCTTTCCGGTCTGCAATCCGGAAAGCTCGATATCGCTTTCATGCGGACTCCCGATGACGGAGACGGGCTCGAAGTCCTGGAATTGCTGCGTGAGCAAATTGTCCTCGTGCTACCGTCGCATCATTCGCTCGCGCAACGCAAGAGGATTCCGGTCAAGAGCCTGGACGATCTTCCCTGCATTACGATGGAACGATCTCTGTCGCCCGAATTGCACGACGCGACGGCGGCGCTCTATCGGGAAGCGCGTATCCGGATGCACGCCGTGTCGAGTGCCGACAATGTGCTGGGGCATCTTCAGTTGGTGCAGGAAGGCCTTGGATTTGCTTTGCTGCCGGAATCGCTGAATGCGCTGCTGCCGAGCGGTGTCACGTTCCGGCCGCTCGATTGCGATCCCGTGCCAACCGTTTCGATCGTCGTGGCTTGGAAAAAGGGCAACAACTCACGCCTGGTCAAGGAGTTCGTGCGGCTGGTGAGGCGGTGTTGTGGACCCCTGAAAGACGTCTCACGTCTAACGATTCCGGCGATAAAGTCTTAGCCGGTCCGTGGCCGGGTCGCTAGACTCCTTATCATAGGGGCATGTCTGCAGGCAGCGTGTACCCGAGACTCAGGGGGTGGGTCGTGAAACGAAGGCTCGTTTTAACTCTTGTCCTTTCGCTTGGCATGTCAGCCGGTGTGCTGCAGGCGCAGGACGCTGACTCGCAGATCGGAGATCAGACTTTCGAATACGTCTTTTCCCCGACCGGCGAAACGATGCCAGTCCGCGTGTACGTGCCGACGGTCTGGGATGGTCAGATGTCCCTGCCTATCGTTCTCTTTCTGCATGGTGCCGGCTCGAACGAGCGTACTTACCTCGACATGAACGACGGTCAGATGATGAAGCTCGCCGAAGCACACGGCTACATTGTCGCTTCTCCGCTCGGTTACAGGCCGTTGGGTGCCTATGGCAGCCCGCTGCGCCTGCCGGCCGTCTTCGGCGAATCCGCGTCCGCAGCGGAGCAACGCGCCGCGGTCACGCCCGACAAGCGGCGCGAACTGGCCCTCAGCGAACTCGAGGTCATCACCGTGCTGGAGATCGTGACGGAGAAGTACAACGCCGACCGTTCGCGTACCTTCCTCGCCGGTCATTCAATGGGAAGCGGTGGCAGCTGGCACCTGTTGGCTCGCTACCCGGAGCGCTGGGCCGCGGTTGCGCCGCTGTCCGGGCCGTTTCTCGACCGGGAGTTCTACCCGTTCGATTCGATTCGTCACGTGCCGATCTTCGTGACCGAAGGCACGGGCGCGGAGCCATCGTTGGTCGGTTCGCGCGCGCTGCGAGACTTTCTGGAAGAGGACGGTGGCTTCGATTACCGGTACATGGAGGTCGACGGTAACCACGGCAGCATGATTCCGATGGTATTGCCGAGCATCTTCGAGTTCTTCGATTCCGTACCTTCGCGTCAGCCCGGGGACATGTGGTGACCAACAAAATGTTGTCCCTGCTGGCAGTCGCGCTGGCGTTCCTGGTGGGCTGCATCGTGGCGCCGGAGCTGGCTGCGCAGAGTGCGGAGAGCGCCGTGCCCGATCAGTGGTGGGCGCCGGGTGACGATCGGCCCTTACCGGCCTATATCGAATACGCCGATTCGTGGGGCAGGCTTGGCCTGATCAATGCGGATGGAGCGGTAACGACCGACGGGCATCCGTTCTTCGAGCCCCTCGGCAGTAACGGCCGCGGCTGTGTCTCCTGTCATCAGCCCGCGGATGGCATGTCTCTGTCCGTCACGACGATCAGGAGACGCTGGCGGGACACCAACGGCACGGATCCGATCTTCGCGTCGTTCGACGGCATGGATTGCCCCAACAAACCGGCCGGCGACCCGGAGTCTCACTCGCTGCTGCTCGAGCGTGGGCTGTTCCGGATTCCTCTGGCGTGGCCACCGGTCGATGCCGGCGGTAACGAGATCGAGCCGGAATTCGAGATCGAGGTCGTTCGCGATCCGACTGGCTGCAACACCGACCCGGTTTATGGCATCGACGGCGAACGTGGCGAGATTTCGGTCTATCGGCGACCGCGTCCCGCAGCCAACCTGCGCTACGTGGCCTCGTCCGGTTTCGGTGTGAGTCCGTTTATCGGCAAGACCGGCACGCTGGCCACGATCGATCCGGACACGGGCCGGCCCGTCAACATGAACATGATGGCGGACGCTCGCGACGTCACGCTGAAGACTCAGGCCGATTCGGCCGCGCGCGGGCATCTGGAACTGGCAGCGGGCTTGTCCGAACAGGATCTGGAGGCGATTCGAGCGTTCGAGTTGCAGCTTTATGCCGCGCAGGCCTTCTCGAACGATGGCGGCCAGCTGCACGAACCGGGTGGTCCATCCGGTCTGGGCCCCGAAGCGATGGCGGCCGGCAGCGACGGCGTGCTTGGCAACAACACCACCCGCTATGTCATTCCGATGGAAGACCGCTGGGCAGATCTGCCGGACGGTGCGAGCGAAGAAGAACGTGCGCGCAATGCCTTTCGTGAATCCGTGCAGCGCGGCCACGACGTCTTCTTCTTCCGCACGTTTTGGATCAGCGACGCGATGCACATCAACACAGTCGGGCTCGGCAATCCGATCAAGCGCACCTGCTCGACCTGCCACGGCATGCACATGACCGGCATGGACACGGCCAACGGCTGGATGGATGTCGGCACGACGAATCATCCGTGGGCGCTCGAGCCGCCGGAAAGCCCGTGGGCCGACGAGCTGCCTGCGCTGCCGCTCTTCAGGATCACCTGTCGCGAAGATCTGCCGCCGCACCCGTTTCTGGGGCGCGAGATCTACACGCAGGATCCCGGGCGCGCGCTGATTTCCGGCAGATGTGAGGATGTCGGTGCCATCGTCATTCAACAGTTCAGGGGGCTCGCCGCGCGTGCGCCATACTTCTCGAATGGTTCGGCAGCGACCCTGGCCGGAATCGTGGATTTCTACGATCGGCGCTTCAACATTCGCCTGACGGAGCAGGAAAGGGCCGACCTCGTCAATTTCCTGAGCGTGTTGTGAAGCCCGTTTCCGTAAGACTGCCGGAGTTTTGTGTGTTGACGATGTCGACGGTCGTCGCCATGGCGGCGCCGCCGCCCGGTGAGCGCATCAGTTTCGTCAGCTGTCCGATCGTTCGGGATACGCGCACGGTGCCGTGCTGGCTCAGCGAGTATGACGGCGATACGTATTATCTGACGATCCAGAGCGACGTCAGTGCGGCGGTGCAGCCACCGATGCTGGGGCACCAGGTGCTTGTCGAGGGCTTCGTCTCCGATGAGCCCGCTATCTGCGGTGGCATCGTGCTCGAGCGGGTGAATCTTTCGGTAATGCCGGAGCTGGACGCGAACTGCAATACGCTACTGCCGGCGGACGATCGCTACGTCGTCGATTTCAACCCGCGGCCGCCAGGTCCGAGCGCCGGCCGCCTGGCTTTTGCCCCCGATCCCGGCGCCCGGCCGGCGGCACCGCCGCCACCGGAAGGGGAGCAAACGATCGATATCTACTTCGACTTCGACAAGGGCGTTTCTTTCCGCCATCCGGGGAGCTTGAGCAACATTTTGAGTCTGGCCAGGCGCCTGCCGGCCACGGTCGTAAGGATCACCGGAGTCCGGGGCGCGCACCGACTCAGTGACGGTTCTCTGTTGCAGGAATCTCCCGGTGTCGCGCAACGCAGAGCCGAGGAAATCGCGCGGCTCCTGGCCGGCGCCGGTCTCGAGGCCCGGACCGAAGTGGATTGGGTGGACGGACTGGACGAAGCGAATGGCCGGGACGACTGGCGGTCCCGCCGCGTCACGGTCGTCATTACGCCCTAGTCAACGATACACCGATTACCGGAGGGAGTAT
>JASFSD010000338.1:0-3864 GCA_050114575.1 Gammaproteobacteria bacterium
GTTGCCACGGATCTATCGGAATAGTGTCGAGAAAGCGGGCGACCGGCCGGTCGTTGATCTGTGAATTCCCGAGCAGGACCTCGAGACCTTCGTCCTCCGTTGGATAGCGAAAGTGATCGATCCGGAACAGGTCGAGCGCGGTCGAAATCCGGTCGAGGTCGGCCCTGGCTCGCTCGACCTCGGCGCGCCCGAGTTGACCGATTACGTTAGGCGCGACGATGCCAACCAGGAGGCCGATGATGACAACGACCACCATGATCTCGATCAGGGTAAAGCCCGCGACGCCTTGTCGGCAATTTGTCTGTCGTCCGTTCATCTGACAGGCTGACTCCAAAGTAGCGATGCGCAATATCTTCTAGACCGCTGAAACATAGCATAGTTGCATGTCTTACACTGTGACGGGCAGCCGCAAGTGATCTCAAAATTTCTAACGAAATCGAGCTCTTGGCGGTTCGCTCTGCCCCTGGGAATCGGAATCGCGGCGGCCCTGGCGGAGCTCGGCGGCGAACCTTTGCGCCTCGCCCTGCGCTACGAGCGCGAAGCGCTGGGCAGCGGTGAGATCTGGCGTCTGATGACCGGGCATCTGGTTCACCTGGGACCGTCGCACGCGGCGATGAATATCCTGGCTCTCGCCGTGCTGGCTTTTCTCTTCGCCAGGCTGCTGACCGGGCTCGACTGGTGCGTCGTAAGTCTCGGGTCGGTGCTCGCGATCGACGCCGGCCTCTACTGGCTCAGCCCCGCGGTCGAATGGTACGTGGGGCTGTCAGGAGTGCTGCACGGCGTCTGGGCTGCGGCATGCGTTCTGGCATTCAGGGCACGACGAGCGGAAGCCTGGGCGCTGGCCGCGCTGCTCCTGATCAAGCTGATTTACGAGACGGTTGCCGGACCGGTTCCCCTGACCGGACAGGTAGCCGCGGGCCCGGTCGTCGCGGTGGCCCATCTTTACGGCGCCGTCGGTGGCACGCTGGCCGCGGTCCTGACCCCGGCTATTCGGTCGCTGGTTCGGCCGCTATAATCCGCGCGCAGTTTTCTCGGCAGACGGAATTCTCATGGATATCGACTCGCTCGCACCCTGGCCCGGAATCGCCGGGCACACGGCAATCGTCACCGGCGCGTCGAGAGGAATCGGCAAGACGATCGCGAGTGCTCTAGCGCACCAGGGCGCGACGGTAGTCGGAACGGCAACGAGCGCAGCGGGAGCAGAAGCCATCGCGGCCACGCTGGGCGAGATCGGCAGCTCGAATCATGGTTTCGAGCTCGACGTCAGCGACAACGGCTCGATCGAGTCTTTCATGGCGCGTGTCGGCGAGAGCTGCGGAGCGCCGACCATACTCGTCAACAATGCCGGCGTCACGCGCGACAATCTGTTGATGCGGCTTTCGGCAGACGACTGGGACACGGTGATCCAGACGAATCTGGGTTCGATTTACCGAATGTCCAAAGCCGTGCTGCGCGGCATGATCAAAGCGCGTCATGGTCGCATCATCAACATCGGATCCGTCGTCGGGATCACGGGCAACCCGGGGCAGAGCAACTACGCGGCAGCGAAGGCGGGGCTCGTCGGCTTCTCGAAATCGCTCGCCCGCGAAATCGCATCGCGGAACATCACCGTCAACACGATTGCACCGGGCTTCATCGAAACGGACATGACGCGTGCGCTCAACGAAGCACAGGTCAAAGCCCTGACGGACCAGATTCCGTCGGGCGCACTCGGGACACCTGCGGATGTTGCCGCGGCCGTCGTATTCCTGGCCTCCGATGCCGGCCGATACATCACCGGCGAAACACTGAACGTGAACGGCGGTCTCAACATGCAATGACCTGGCGGGAGAAACTATAACTATCTGTTTTTTCTGTAACCTTTTGGATTCCGGCAGGGCGATGAGATTGCTTTGTAGATTGCCCCAGATGATTTCAATACAATACGCGCCACTGGACGGGCCGCTAGCCCGGCCTGTCACACGAAGGGGATTACATACTGATGAGTAGTGTCGAAGATCAGGTCCGGGGGATCATTGCTGAGCAACTCGGTGTCAAAGCGGACGAAATCAAGAACGACGCCTCTTTCGTTGATGATCTCGGCGCCGACTCGTTGGATACCGTTGAACTGGTCATGGCTCTCGAAGAAGAGTTCGAGACCGAGATTCCCGATGAGGAAGCCGAGAAGATCACGACTGTTCAGCAGGCAATCGACTATATCAACTCTCGCAAGACCGATTCCTGATCGGAGCTGCCTGCTGAGGGCGGCTGCGGTCCTAAATTCCGAGGATTCCGGAGGTACGCTGTGACCAAACGCCGCGTCGTCGTGACGGGTCTTGGCCTCGTGTCGCCGAACGGCAATACCGTTGCCGATACCTGGGCTCGAGTGGCAGACGGTCAGAGCGGCATAGGGCCGATCGAGCGGTTCGACGTCAGCGCCTACTCGACGCGCTTCGGCGGCGAGATTCGAGATTTCGATACGGACCAGTATCTCGAACCGAAAGAGGCGAGAAAGTGCGATCCGTTCATCCATTACGGCATTGCCGCGGCGGAGCAGGCGATTTCCGACTCGGCCGTCAATGGGGAGGGCGTCGACCCGCACCGCGTCGGCGTGGCGATCGGATCCGGCATCGGCGGGATCAGAACGATCGAAACCAATTACGAACGCTGCAACGAGGGCGGTCCGAGAAAGATATCCCCGTTTTTCGTGCCGGCAACGATCATCAACATGATTTCCGGGCACGTTTCGATCCGGCATGGCTTCTGCGGTCCGAATATCGCCGTAGTCACGGCCTGCACGACCTCGACCCATTGCATTGGCCTCGCCGCCAGAATGATTCAGTCGGGCGATGCGGATGTCATGGTCGCGGGCGGAGCCGAACACGCAATCACGACCATGGGTCTCGGCGGTTTTTGCGCAGCCCGGGCGCTGTCGACGCGTAACGACGATCCCGTCGCCGCCAGCCGGCCGTTCGATCGTGATCGCGATGGCTTCGTTCTGAGTGATGGCTCGGCCTGTATCACGCTCGAAGAACTCGACCATGCAAAGGCACGCGGGGCACGAATCTACGCCGAGTTTGCCGGCTTCGGGATGAGCGCCGATGCGCATCACATCACGGCGCCGGCCGAGTCCGGAGAAGGTGCCTATCGCTGCATGGTCAACGCCCTGACGGATGCCGGGTTGAACGCGTCGGACATCGGCTACATCAACGCCCACGGAACGTCCACACCGCTCGGCGACGTCGCCGAGACCGTCGCAATCAAACGCGCCTTCGGCGACCACGCCAGGTCGCTGGCCGTCAGCTCCACCAAGTCCACGACCGGACACATGATCGGGGCCGCCGGCGGTGCCGAGGCCATCTTCACGATTCTCGCGCTCGTCAACGGCATCGTCCCGCCGACGATCAATGTCGACAACCAGGATCCGGAGTGTGATCTGGATTACACGCCCAACAGAGCGCGCGAGCTGAAGCTGGACGCCGGGCTGTCCAACTCGTTCGGGTTCGGCGGCACCAACGGCACCGTGATCTTCAAGAGGTTCAGCTAGCGGGCGCAAGCGTGCGTGCTCGATACATCATCGGACGTGACGGTGGGGCCCTCGATGTCACCGATCGCGGCCTCGCTTACGGCGATGGACTCTTCGAAACGATGCGGATCCGCGGGGCTCGAGTCCAGCGCTTTCAGTCCCATCTCGACCGATTGCTCGACGGATGCGAGCGTCTCGCGCTGCCGCGACCGGAGACAGCGGAGCTCGTCCAGCATATCGAGAGCGCGGCGGCGTCGGTCGACGATGGAGCCTTGAAGCTCATACTGACCCGTGGGCCGGGCCCGCGAGGTTATGCGCCTCCCAGGAATCCAATTCCCACCGTCATTCTGCTGCCGGCC
>JASFSD010000339.1:0-3854 GCA_050114575.1 Gammaproteobacteria bacterium
ATTCAGGCGCTCTATCAGCAGCGCAAGGTCTCCGACCTCGCCCATCACGCCATGCTCGAGGCCGAGGCGGCGAACCGGGCCAAGTCCGAGTTCCTGACCAATGTGAGCCACGAGCTGCGCACGCCGCTCAATGCCATCATCGGTTTCTCCGAGGTCATGTCGAAGGGCATGCTGGGCCCGATCGACAACGACAAGTATCTCGAATACGCGACCGACATCTCCAATTCCGGCCATCATCTGCTGGCGCTCATCAACGACATTCTCGACCTCGCCAAGATCGAGGCAGGCAAGCTCGAGCTGCGCGAGGAGCTGGTGGATCTGCGCACCGTCATCAACGCCTGCTTTGCGATCATGAAGGAGCGCGCCTCGCTCGCCGAGGTGCAGATGAAAGCGACGCTGCCCGAGACGCTGCCGCAGCTTCTGGTCGACGAGCTGAAGATCAAGCAGATCATCATCAACATGCTGTCGAACGCGGTGAAGTTCACGCCGCGCGGCGGGCATATCCGCATCGCCGCCGGGATCGAGGAGTGCGACCTCGTCCTGCGCATCGCCGATACCGGCATCGGCATCGCGCCCGACGACATCCAGAAGGCGCTCGACCCCTTCACCCAGATCGACAGCAGCCTGGCCCGCCGTTACGAAGGCACCGGCCTCGGCCTGCCGCTCGCCAAGCGCCTCATCGAGCTGCATGGCGGCAAGCTCGGCATCGAGAGCGCGCTCGGGGCCGGCACCTGCATCACGCTCACCTTCCCCGGCCGCCGGCTCGCCAGCACGCAGAACAAGGCCGCGTCATAAGTTCGGCCGCCCGCCGGCCGCGCTTCCCGTAATAGGACGTCAAGGATAGGACCAAGAATGGACGGATCGATCACCGAACAGGACCGAAAGATCGGCCGCATCGTCGCCGTGTCCGGCGCGCGCGTCGTCGCTTTGCTCGACGAGCCTGTCGCGGCGGCCGACGATCCGGCGGCGGGGGCGAACGAGCTGCAGATGGGCGGCGTCGTAAAGGTTCGCATGCCCCATACGGTCGTCTTCGGCATGATCGGCGGCCTCACCATTCCGCTGCCCTCCGACGACGACGAGATCGACGAGATGCGGTTCGTCGAGCTCGACCTCCTGGGCGAGTGCCAGGATCTCGGCGCCGAGGGGCTCAGCGCCTTCCGCCGCGGCGTCTCCGAGCTGCCGTCGCTCAGCACCGAGGTTTTCCGCGCCAATCAGGACGATCTCGCCCGCGTCTATGCGGCCACCAACCCGGAAAGCGTGCGCATCGGCACCATCCATCAGGACAAGACGCTGCCCGCCTTCGCCGTGACCGACGAGCTGCTCGGCAAGCACTTCGCCGTGCTCGGCACCACAGGCTCGGGCAAGTCCTGCGCCGTCGCCGTTATTCTGCGCGCGATCCTCGGCAAATATCCCAACGGCCACGTCGTGCTGCTCGACGTCCACAACGAATATTCCCATTCCTTCGGTCAGCGCGCCGAATGCCTGCATCCGGGCACGCTTGAGGTGCCGTACTGGCTGCTCAACTTCGAGGAGCTCGAGGAGGTCGTGCTCGGCAACGAGAAGGACGACCGCGAGACCATGGCGGCGATCCTTTCCGAGGTGGTGCTCTTCGCCAAGCATCAATTTGCTGCCGACGATCCCAACCGCGAGAAGATCACCGTCGATACGCCCGTGCCCTACCGCATCGGCGACGCCGCGCGCCGGGTCGACGACGCCGTCGGCCGCCTCGACAAGACCCGCGAGACCTCGCCCTATCTGCGCTTGAAGGAGCGCTTCAACACGCTGCAGAACGATCCGCGCTACAGCTTCATGTTCCCCGGCCTCTCGATCGAGGACCGGATGGCGCATATCCTCGCCCGCATCTTCCGGATCCCGGTCTCGGGCAAGCCGATCACCATCGTCGATCTTTCCGGCGTTCCCTCGGAAATCCTGAACGTGGTCGTCTCGGTGCTGTCGCGCCTCACCTTCGAGTTCGCCGTCTGGAGCGACCGCGGCATGCCGGTGCTGCTGGTCTGCGAGGAGGCGCACCGGTATGCGCCGCGCGAGATCGGTCTCGGCTTCGAGCCGACCAAGCGCGCGCTCGCCCGCATCGCCAAGGAGGGCCGAAAGTACGGCGTCTCGCTCTGCGTCGTCAGTCAGCGCCCCTCGGAGCTCGCCGTCGACATCATCTCCCAGTGCAACACGATCCTGGCCATGCGCATGTCGAACCAGAAGGACCAGGAATTCGTCGAGGCGACTTTGTCGGAATCCTCGGTCGGCCTGCTCGACTGTCTGCCCTCGCTCGGCAATGCCGAGGCGGTGGCGGTGGGCGAGGGCGTCTCGGTCCCGGTTCGCCTGCGTTTCAACGAGCTCTCCGAAGAGCACCGGCCGCGCAGCGGCACCGCCTCCTTCTCCGAGGGCTGGGCCAACGATATCGACGATCCGAACTTCCTCTGGGGCGTCCTCGACCGCTGGCGCTCGCAATACCGCGAGGAATAGGGAAGGGCGTATCGTCCCTCCGTCCGGTCGGCGCTTCTATTCCCAGCGCGAAGCCGGCGACGATGTGGCCAATAACGGCCAGGGATCGTCGGACGATCCCTACGCCAAATGCTTCTTGAAATGCGCGATCGTCCGGTCCCAGGCGAGCTTGGCGGCGGCCTCGTCGTAGCGGGCGGTGGAATAGTTGTGGAAGCCGTGGCGCGTGCCCGGATAGACATGTGACTGGTATTGCTTGCCGGCGGCCTTGAGCGCCGCTTCATAACCCGCCTTGGTCGCGTTCACGCGCGGGTCGTTCTCGGCATATTGAAGGAGCATCGCCGCTTGAATTTTGCCGACCTGGCTCGTCGACGGAGCCGTGCCATAGAACGGAACGCCCGCCTGCAGGTCGCCTCCTAGACTGACGGCGAGGAAATTCGTCGTCGCGCCGCCCCAGCAGAAGCCGGTGACCCCAAGCTTGCCATTCGACAGCGAGTGGCCTTTCAGGAACTTCGCTCCATTCAGCATGTCGGCACGAAGCTTGGGCTGCTCCAACCGCCGCTGCATCGCCCGCCCGTCATCGTCATTGCCGGGATAGCCGCCGATCGGGCTCAGCCCATCCGGCGCAAAGGCCAGAAATCCGGCCACCGCCGCGCGCCGCGCCACGTCTTCGATATACGGGTTCAGCCCCCGGTTCTCATGGATCACGACCACGGCCGGAAATGGACCGGCGCCGTCCGGTTGGACGAGATAGCCACGCATCTTGCCCGACGTGCCGCCCGGCGAAGCGTAATCGACATAGCGCGCCTTGATCCGCTTGTCGGTGAAGGAGACTTCCTGGGCATCGGCGTAGTTCGGCATCAACGCCTCTGCCATCGCCAGGCCGGATATGCCGCCAACCGTGACCGCGGCGGCGCGGGCGAAGAAGGTGCGCCGGTCGATGCGATCATGGCAGTAATCGTCGTAGAGATCGTAGATTCGCGGGTCGATTTCAGGATTTTCGCTCGGTTTGACGGACATCAGCTTGCCCTCCATTCCCATGTCGGCCGCAAGGCTGCGGGTGCCAGCCTCCTGGACCGCAGTGTGCCAAGCAGGCGTTTTGCAATCAATCGAACCCGCCCACCGCTAGCGACAATGTGACCTGGCACGCTCGGCCCTATTTACGGCTGCTTGCGGGTGGCTGGCAGGCCATGAAGAAGAGCTGGCCCGTCAGGGCGTGGAATATGTCGCCACCTCGCCCTTGGCGGGTCCGGTGCCGCCGTACGGGATCCACACGGCACCTTGACACCCCTTCGGGCAGGGACTACATCGAGCCGCACGTCCGGCGCTTATTGAGGCGCCGCATGACGGCCCCAGCGGGGGCGTAGCTCAGTTGGTTAGAGTGCCGGCCTGTCACGCCG
>JASFSD010000340.1:0-3850 GCA_050114575.1 Gammaproteobacteria bacterium
GGCGCGATCGCCGCGATTCCAGCAGGGCAGAGTGTCGTAGTCGGCGGCACGATTCCGTACCTGCCCGAAGCGCTCGCAAAAAGGGAAGAGAACCGGGCTGGCTGGCCTGCCTCCGACCCGGAGGCCTAGTGCTACATGCCGGGCATCCCGCGTGCGACTTACATGCCTTACCCGTTTCAGATCGTGCAGGGTGACGGCGACCTGATTCTGTTCAGTTACACGTATGCAAATGCGAATCGCCCGGTCTTCATGACCGATCACCAGATTGCTCCGGTCGACAGCTGGATGGGACGTTCGAACGGCTCCTGGGACGGTGACACGCTCGTGATCGAAGTGAACTCTACTATCGATCAGACCTGGCTGGACCGCGCCGGCAATCATCACAGCAATGCCATGATCGTGACCGAGCGGTACTCGCTGATCGACGACAACCTCATGCAGTATGAAGCCACGATCGACGATCCGCAGACTTTTTCGCGCCCCTGGATCATTCGCATGCCGCTCTACCGCCGCGTGGAGGACAACGCGAGGCTGTTCGAATTCAACTGCGTCGAATTTTCGGAGCAGCTGCTCTATGGGGACCTGATGACGGGAGGCCCGCCGCCTACCGAGGCCGAGTAAGTCGGGCGCGAGTCCGGCATTGGGCCCTGGTACTCAGATTTAGAGAGGAACTGATGATGTCACGCAACAAAATTATCGCTGCTTTATCCGGTTTGTTCGTCGCGGGCGCAGTAGTCCCGGCGGCGGCGCATCATTCGTTCTCTGCCGAGTTCGATATAAATCAACCGATTCAGCTCACCGGCGAAGTGATTCGCATGGAGTTTACGAATCCGCATTCCTACATCTACCTGAAGGTCACGACTGACAGTGGCGAGGAGCAGGAATGGGCGATCGAGGGTGGTGCACCCAATGCGCTGATTCGGCGCGGCTGGAACCGGAACTCGCTGCCGGCAGGAACGCGAGTCACGGTTGTCGGCTATCGCTCGCGGGATGGCGGCCAGAGAGCGAGCGGCGGAGCCGTTACGCTGCCTGATGGCTCGGAGCTGAACGTGACTTCCGTCGGCATCGGCGCGCCCAGCGCCGACTGATCCTACGCGGGCCTCAGGCCCGCTGGTCCGAGCCAATCCCGGATCGACCGAGGCCGTCGATCAGTCGATATTCATGCGCCATGTTCAAGGGACTGGAGAGGTGACGAATTGAGCATTCTGAAACGAACAGCGACAGGATTTGCGCTGGTGGTTCTGCTGCAGGCGAGCGGTCATGCGCAGCAAGTGGTTTCGCCGGGCTTCGACAGTGTCGGACGCGGCGCACCGCTCGAAGACGATGCGAACGACTTCCCGCTGACGGGTGCGACCATGCCGTTCGTTCCCGTTGCGAATGGCGCGATCAGTTTCGATACTGACAACCTCGTTGCGGCAGCATTGAACGGTGAGTCGCCCCCCGGCATCGAGCCGCTGGAGCGCGATCTATTTACCAGCGACGACTTCTATGCGGATCGAGATCTGTGGTCGGATCCGCGTTACTTCCGCTGCAACAGTCCAGCAGCGATCGAGGATCTTTGGGGCGCGAACCGCGGTGACATCGTCGGCGACAACCCTCCGGCAACGGCGCCCTGGGGTTATTGTGACCGTGACTATCCGCGCGAGTCGATCGTCAGCCCGTATCCTTTCACGACGGCCCAGGCGCACTACGAGGCACTGCTCGAGGAGACGACACGTCGCGGTGGTCCCACCGAGCACACGTATGCCACGGTCCCCGGGGAATGGACGGGTGTTTATGCGCACCCGGGTTACACCGAGAACAACCAGTACTGGTACCGCATGCGTCACCTGCAGGTGCCGACCGTGCTGTCACTCCTGACCGACGAATATCAGACACGGATGGTTCAGGAGACTTACCACCAGGGCAACACCAACGCACCCCAGTGGCAGTCGCAGTATTGCTGGCCCGAGGGCTTCATGCGCCGCTGGCACGAGTTCGCCGTCTGGGAGCACTACATCATGGTGACGCCGGACGTCGTGCAGATTCTCGCGGGCGTGGCGCGGAACTTCATCACCAACATCCACATCGGTCGCGACTTCAATATGGACGGCGTCGTGCCCCGGCTTGGCGAAGACGTCCCGCGCTGGTATGGCGAGACGATCGGTTTCTGGGACGGGGATACGCTGATAACCTGGACCTCGAACATACAGGGATGGAAGGTGCACGCCGCGTTCGAATTCTCCAATCTCATGCAGACGATCGAGATTTACGCGCCGATTCGCGACGAGGCCGGCGACTTTCTTGGATTGAATCACGAGGCGATCTTCTACGACCCCGAGGCGCTCGTCGAGCCGATTCGTATCGTCCGCAACCTGATGAAGCAGGGCGAGTTCACCGATTCTGTGCCGTACGCTTTCGTCGAGTGCACGCAGACCATCTTCCCGATCGATGGAATTGCCACACCCGTGGCACCCGGTGACGTGATCGAGTACGAAGTGCCGGATATGTACAACCGGCCCTGGGCGAAGATCTGGGAAGAATATTTCGAGCAAGACATGCAAAGGCCCGAGGAAGAAGACATCTTCAGCTTCGACTGACCCCCCCTCCAGGCGTTACACTCGAGGCGCCGCAGACAGGTTCGACGTGAGGCTGCCGGAGCAGGGCGGATAATCTCGACGACGTTCCGGCAGCGCTTGTGCGGCATCTCGTGAAAGCTGGGGGGGCGAGACATGACGAGAACGACGAGAGTCGCTTGCTTATTGCTGGGTGGTTTCTGGGTGCTTGCGGCCGTTGCAGCCCCTTCCATCTATCCGACCGGCACGACGATTTACGATCCGGAGCAGTCCTGGAGCGGGTACACCGTCTTGACTCCGCTCGGGGAGTCGGCCGTCGTTATCGACATGAACGGCAACGTAGTCAAGACCTGGGACGGGTACCGGAATTCAGCGGGTGGCCCGGTGCGCGTATTGCCGGGGGGTTATGTCGTTGGTCCTGTCGGGGCCAATCCACCACGGCAGGAATCGCTCGGGCTGGTGCAGCGGGATTTTGCCGGCAACATCGTCTGGGAGTTCAATCGCAACGAGCGCATCGACACGGATTCCGGTGCGACCTGGGCTCTGCGCCAGCATCACGACTGGCAGCGGCCGGATTTTCCGGCCGGATATTACTCGCCCGAATTCACACCCTCGATAGAGGGCAGCACGACGCTCGTGCTCACGCATACCGACCATCGCGAGCCGAATGTGACGGCCGAGCGCGATCTGAATGATGATCGTCTTATCGAGGTGACATGGGATGGCCGCATCGTCTGGGAGTGGACGGCCGGCGAGCATATCGACGAGTTCGGTTACAGTGATGCGGCGCGCGCAGCGATTGCCGCAGCGCCTGGCTTCGGTGGTGGTCCGTTCGACTGGTTGCATATCAACTCGGCGACATACGTCGGGCCGAACCGTTTCTACGATGCCGGCGATGAGCGTTTCGCGCCCGACAACGTCATTATCAGCAGTCGGCAATCGAGCGTTGTCGCCATCATCGATCGCGCCGGGGAGGTCGTCTGGCAGATCGGTCCGGATTTCGACGCCACGCCGGAGCTCCGCCGGATCCGGCAGATCATCGGCCAGCATCATGCGCACATGATTCCTGAAGGTCTGCCGGGTGCGGGCAACATTATGATCTTCGATAACGGGGGCTCGAGCGGTTACGGAGCCCCATCGCCGATCGCTCTGAACGGGAGTGGGATCTACGCGCGTGCCACGTCCCGCGTCGTCGAGATCGACCCGGTGACGCTGGAGCTGGTCTGGTCCTACGCCGGGCCGAATTTCTTCAGCACAAATATCAGCGGCGCGCAAAGGCTCCCGAACGGCAACAC
>JASFSD010000341.1:0-3849 GCA_050114575.1 Gammaproteobacteria bacterium
GAATCTGACGCTCGCCGCGAGTGTCTCGACCAGTCAGGCCGGCGCGCGCATCGGCGAAGCTTTCCCTCATCTGCAACCGGCAGTCGACGACGCCTGCTTCGTCGGCTTCGATGATGCGCTCGGCGTGATCGAGTCGGCGGAGCAGAGCGTCCTGCTCTCGGCCGCTCCGCACGGTCAGTCGGCCGAGATCATCGGCACGGCGCTGGATCGGGCCGACGCGGCCGGGGTCGAGCTCACTGTCGTCGACGCATCGGCCGACTTCAGGTTTGCCGATGCCGATGCCTTTGCGGCCGTCTACGGGAAGCCGCATCCGCGGCCCGATCTGCTGCCTCAGTTCACGTGCGCCGTGCCCGAGCACGCCATGTCGATCGACTCGGGCCACGCCGCCCAGCCCGGCTGTTTCGCAACCTCGATGCTGCTCGGCATCGTCCCGCTCGTAGCGGCCGGCCTCTGCGAGCCGCGTTTCAGCGTCAGTGCCGTCACCGGCAGTACGGGCGCCGGACGCAAGCCCCGCGACACGACGCATCATCCCGAGAGGCAAAGCAACCTGTTCGCCTACCAGCCCCTGACCCACCGCCACCAGCCCGAGGTCGAGGCACTGGTCGAAGCGGCAACCGGCTCGGCGATCACGCTTCAATTCGTGCCGCACTCGGGCCCGTTCGCACGAGGGATCCATGCGACGCTGTTCGCACGACTCGATCAGCCGGCCCGGACCGCCGACGTTCTCCGCGTGCTCGAAAGCTTCTATGCCGACGCGCCCCTGGTTCAGGTCGCGAGCACCCTGCCGCGGGTCAAGAACGTTGCCGGCAGTTGCCATGCGAACCTGAGCGCGGCGGTAGACGGCGACACGGTGGTCGTCTGCTCGACTATCGACAATCTGCTAAAGGGTGCGGCCGGCGGTTGCCTGCAGTGGGTCAACCGGCTCCTCGGTCTTCCCGAGACGACGGGACTTCAGGCCCCCGCCCTGGGGTGGATCTGATGGCTGCCGGCGCACATCTCGACGAGGTCTACCCAATCATGTCCTTCAAGCCAATCAAAGGTGAGGGCGTCTGGCTCGAAGACGCCGCCGGTCGTCGCGTCCTCGATCTGTATGGCGGGCATGCCGTGGCCGCACTCGGCTATGGCCACCCGAAGCTCGTCGAAGCCATTCGAAGCCAGACCGAAACGATGATCTTTCAGAGCAATGCCGCCAAGCTTTCGGTCCGCGACCGCGCCGCCGAGAAACTCGTCGACTTTGCAGGCTCGGGTCTCGAGCGAGTTTTCTTCGTCAACAGCGGCGCCGAAGCAAACGAGAATGCGCTGCGGCTCGCGTTCAAGGTCACGGGCCGCACGCGCGTCGTTGCGATCGAGCACGGCTTTCACGGCCGCACGGCGGCGGCGGCAGCCGTCAGCTACGGCTCGAGCAAGGGCTGGTACGGCTTCCCCTCCCTGCCCTTCGAGGTCAGCTTCGTCGCCCGCGACGATGCCGAAGCGCTGAGCGCCGCCGTCGGTGACGACACGGCAGCTGTCATCGTCGAGCCGGTTCAGGGTCTTGCCGGCGCCTATGATCTCTCGCCCGAGTTCCTGCGCGCCGCACGCAAAGCGACTCGTGATGCCGGCGCGATGCTGATCATGGACGAGGTACAAACCGGAATGGGCAGGCTGGGGGCGCCTTTCGGCGCCACCCTGCATGGCATCGAGCCCGACCTTCTGACGACCGCCAAAGGACTGGCCGGCGGGATTCCTGCCGGTGCCGTGCTGATGCGGCCGGAAATCGCGAGCGACCTCAAAGGCGGCGACCTCGGCACGACATTCGGTGGCGGTCCGGTCGCGGCGGCGGCAATAGAAGCCGTGATCGACACGATCGTCGGCGAATCCCTGCTCGACAATGTACGCGCCGTTTCGAGCCAGATCCGCTCCCAGTGCGTCGGCGGCTCGATCGAGTCGATCCACGGTCTCGGCTTCCTGCTCGGCCTGCGAACCCGGCGCCCGGCCGCCGTGATTCGCGACGAGTTGCTCGAGCGAAACATTCTGACCGGCACCAGCACCGACAGGCACGTGCTCAGACTGTTGCCACCACTGACGCTTACCGGCGAGGACGCCCTGCGGCTCGCCACTGCCCTTGGAGAAATAGACGATGCTTGAATTCAACGATCTCGCCGAGTGCGGGACCGAACAGGTCGAGGCACTGCTCAGTCTTGCCACGCGACTCGACCGGAAGCCGGAGCCGCGAGCCCTCGAAGGCAAGGTGCTCTCGCTGTTGTTCCTGAATCCCTCGCTCAGAACGCTCGCTTCGTTTCAGGCCGCGATGGTCCGGCTCGGCGGCGGATCCTTCGTCATCTCTCCGGACATGTCGATCCACGGGCTCGAGACCCGGGCCGGCATCGTCATGGACGGTGCGGCCGCAGAACACATCAAGGAAGCCGTGCCGGTCATCGCATCGTATGGCGACGCGCTCGGGATTCGCGCCTTCGCCAAGCGCCGCAGCCTGGACGATGACATTGCCGACACCGAGTTCAAGGCGCTGGCGGGTCTGGCCGACCGGCCGGTCATCAACATGGAATCCGCGATCAACCACCCGTGCCAGAGTCTCGCCGACTGGAAGACCATGGACGATCTCGGTGTGCCGAGACGCGGCGGGCGCTTCGTGCTGTCGTGGGCCTATCACCCGCGTCCGCTGCCGCTCGCGGTGCCGTCGGCGACCGTGCACATGGCCGCGATGCGCGGAATGGAAGTCGTCGTCCATCGGCCGCCGGGCTTCGAGCTGCCGGAGGCGATCATGGACAAGGCGCATCAGGCTGCCGCCGAATCCGGCGGCAGCGTGACCGAGACCGACGACCGACGCTTCGCGACCGAAGGTGCCGATATCATCTATGCCAAGTCATGGTCGTCTACCTCACATTACGGCGATGACCCGGAGGACAAGAAGCTGCGAGAGGATCTCGTGGACTGGTGTGTCGACGGCAGCTGGTTCGACAACGCCAAGACCGACTGCCGGTTCATGCACTGCCTGCCGGTCAGGCGCGGCGTCGTCGTCCAGGATGCCGTCCTCGACGGCCCGCGCAGCGTGGTCATCGAGGAAGCGAGAAACCGCATGGTCGTGCAGATGGCCGTGCTTCACCAGCTCATGAACGGTAGCGGATGATGACGAGACTGACTGGCAACGAAAGAACCATTGCCGTGACGGCGCTCAAGCATGCGGCACCGTACATTCGCATGTACAAGGGCAAAGTCTTCGTGCTCAAGGCCGGGGGCGACGCTTTCGACACGCCCGAGGCGACACGACGACTGGTGGAGCAGATCGGCATTCTGCATCAGGTAGGCATCCGCGTCGTCCTGGTTCATGGCGGCGGCCCGCAGTCGACGGCCCTGGCCGGACGCCTCGAGGTCGAGGCCCGCTTCGTCGACGGACGCAGGGTGACGGACCCCGAGGCGCTGAATGTCATGACGATGGTGCTGAACGGCCAGATCAACACGCAGATCGTCGCCGCATGCAGAGCCGCCGGCGTCCCGGCCGTCGGCGTCAGCGGCGTCGATGCAGGCCTGATCAGCGCCAGCAGGAGACCACCGGTGCAGCGCAACGATGGTCAGACAGTCGACTACGGTTATGTCGGCGACATCAAGCGGGTCGACTCGAGCGTGCTCGACAACCTGCTCGACGACAACCTCGTCCCCATCGTCAGCCCCCTGTCCTCCGACGAGGCCGGCACGCTCCTGAATATCAATGCGGACACGGTCGCGGCGGCGATTGCCGGCAGCCTCGGCGCCGAGAAGCTCATTCTCGCAACCGGAGCACCGGGCATTCTCGAGAACCTCCAAGACCCCCGGTCGCTCATCTCCGATGTAGATAGCGCAGGTCTCGAGCAGCTG
>JASFSD010000342.1:0-3841 GCA_050114575.1 Gammaproteobacteria bacterium
AGTGCCTCGATCGTCGTGTCTTTGCCGATCGTCTGGTTGCAGCGGATCTCGACGCCGAGTCGCGTCATCTGCTCGATCTCCTTTTCGATGATATCGCGCGGCAAGCGGAATTCCGGGATGCCCTGATTCATCATGCCGCCCGGGGAGTCGTGCTTCTCGAACACGGTCGGTTTGTGACCGAACAGTGCGAGCTCGCGCGCCGCCGCCAGTCCCGCCGGCCCGGCGCCGATGATTGCGACCGTCTTGCCGGTTTCCGGATAAAGCGGTTCGAGCACGACCAGCTCACTGCCGCCGAAATCGGCCGCCGCACGTTTCGAGAAACAGATCGCGACCGGTTCGCCGAGGCCCTCGCGGCCGTGACGACAGACGTCTTCGCATGGGCGTGAACACACGCGCCCGAGCACGGCCGGGAAGACGTTGTCCGTGAGGTTGATCAGGTAGGCCGCTTCGTAATTACCGTGGTTGATCTCGCCCAGATAATCCGGGATGCGCGTGTGCGCCGGGCATGCGGCCTGGCAGGGGATGTTGACGTCAACCCAGGCCAGATCCTTGGGCTGATTGGCAAACCCGCTTTCGCGCGACAGCGAGAAGTGCGGTTGCCGGTTCGGTCCGGCGGGAATGTTGAGCTTGCGATTCTCGATATCCATCAGACTTCGACTCCTTCGGCGAGTCGTTGATAAGCCTGCCAGCGCTTGAGCACATCGGCCTGCGCTTTCTCCATCAGCTCGTCGGCAGCCGAGGGATTCGTCTTGGCGAGCACGCGATAACGGTTTTCTGAAGATGCGTAATCACGGAAACTGATCGACGGCTCACCGGAGTCGATGTGCATCGGGTTGCGGCCGACCTCTCTGAGTTCCGGGTTGAAGCGATAAAGCGGCCAATAGCCACTATCGACTGCAGATCTCATATGTTCGACCGTGTAAGTCAGATCGAAGCCGTGCGCGATGCAGGTCGCATAGGCGATCAGTATCGACGGGCCCTTGTGGGCGGCGGCTTCCTGCATGGCCCGAACGGTTTGCTTCGGATCGGCACCGAAGGCGACCTGCGCGACGTAGACGTGACCATAGTCGACGGCGATCATGCCCAGGTCCTTCTTCGCAACGGCCTTGCCGCCGGTCGCGAACTTCGCAGTTGCTGCGCGCGGTGTCGATTTGGAGCGCTGACCGCCGGTGTTCGAGTAGACCTCGGTATCCATGACGAGGATGTTGACGTCGCGGTCGTTTGCGAGAACGTGATCGAGCCCGCCGAAGCCGATGTCATAGGCCCAGCCGTCACCGCCAACGATCCATACGACGCGCTCGAGCAGGTGGTCAGCGAGCGCATGCAGGTCTTTCGCCCGCGGATCCGCAATCTGAGTCAGCTTACTGCGCAGCGCCTCCAGGCGTATGCGCTGCTCGTCGATCTCACTTCCGGTCTGTTGTCGTGCGTCGAGAATTTTGCAGACGAGATCTTCGCCGATCTGTGGTGCGAGCTCCCTGAGAATTCGGCGCGCGTATTCGCCGAGCTTGTCCAGCGTGACGCGAAACCCGTAGCCGAACTCGGCGTTGTCTTCGAACAGCGAATTCGCCCAGGCGGGTCCACGGCCGTCGGCGTCTTTCGACCAGGGGGTCGTCGGTTGATTGCCGCCGAAGATCGATGAGCAGCCGGTCGCGTTCGCGACAAAGAGGTGATCGCCGAAAATCTGAGTCAGTAATTTCAGATACGGCGTTTCGCCACAGCCGGCGCAGGCACCGGAGAATTCGAACGTTGGCTGCATCAGCTGCGACTCACGCATCCTGAGGCCCGCGAGATCGCCGCGTTTGCGTTGTGGCAGCGTCTGGAAGAAGTCCCAGTTCTCCCGCTCCGCCGCCAGCACCGGCGCCTTTTCGCCCATGTTGATGGCTTTCATGTTCGGTTTTGCCGGGTTGTCCTCGACCGGGCAGGCGGCGACGCACAGTCCGCAGCCGGTGCAGCTGTCGACGGCGATCTGCAGCGTATAACGCTCGTTCGAGTCGACGCCGCGTCCTTTCAGCCGAATGGATTTGAATGCCTCCGGGGCTTCCTCCAGCGCTGACTCCTCGTAGGTCTTCATCCGAATCACGGCATGCGGACACACGAGTTCGCAGTTGCCGCACTGCGCGCAGATCTCCGGTTCCCAGATCGGCACTTCCAGGGTCAGGTCCTTGATTTCCCAGGCCGTCGTGCCGGAGGGGTACGTGCCGTCAACCGGCAGCATACTGACCGGCAGACGGTCGCCGTGCCCTGCCACCTGCGGACCGATCACTTCCCGAACGAATTTCGGCGCGCCGGGTTTTACCGGCGAGGGCATGTCGAAAAGGCTCGTGATCTTCTGCGGCACGACCACGCGATGCAGATTCGCCAGGGCCATATCGACGGCCTTGTAGTTCATTTCGACGACCTGCTCGCCCTTGCGGATGAACGTCTTGTGGATCTTTTCCTTGATCTTCTCGATGGCCTCGTCTTTCGGCAAGACGCCGGAGATCGCGAAGAAGCACGTTTGCATCACGGTGCTTGTGCGCCGCCCCAGGCCGGCCTCGCCCGCAACTTTGTAGGCATCGATGACATAGACTTTGAGTTCACGCTCGATGATCTCGCGCTGCACCTCGCGCGGCAGCTTGTTCCAGACCTCGTCCGGTCCCCAGGTGGTGTTCATCAGGAACGTCGCGCCGTGGCGTGCGAATTCGAGAACGTCGGTTTTCTCGAGGTAGCTGAACAAGTGGCAGGCGATGAAGTCGGCCTTTTGAATGTAGTAAGGGGCTTCGATCTTGTTCGGGCCGAAGCGCAGGTGCGAAATAGTCTGTGAGCCTGCTTTTTTCGAGTCGTAGTAGAAGAACGCCTGTGACTGCAGCGTGCCGCCCTGGCCGATGATCTGTACCGTGTTCTTGTTCGACCCGACGGTGCCGTCGCCGCCCTGGCCATAGAACATTGCCGAGAAGACGCCAGGCTGATCGACGACGAATGAATGATCGACGTCGATGCTCGTGTGGGTCACATCATCAATGATACCGACCGTGAAGTGATTCTTCGGCCGCTCTTTGCCGAGCTCGACGAATACGGCCCTGGCCATTGCGGGTGTGAAATCCTTGGACGAGAGCCCATAGCGTCCACCGGTTACCCGAGGCAGTTGCTCACAGGCCAGTTTGCCGTCGACATAGGCTTCGGTCAGTGCGGTGACGACATCCTTGTAGAGCGGTTCGCCACCGGAGCCGGGCTCCTTCGTTCGGTCTAGCACGGCAATCGCTTTGCAGGACTTCGGAATCAGTGCGATGAGCTCAGCGGCCGGGAACGGCCGGTAGAGCTGCATCTTGATGACGCCGAGTTTGTCGCGACCGGAGACAGAAAGGTAGTCGATCGTTTCCCCGACGACCTCGGCCGACGAGCCCATTGTGATGATGATCCGTTCGGCATCGGCGGCGCCGTGATACTCGCACAGCGAGTACTGTCGGCCCGTCAGAGTCGCGAAGCGGTCCATTGCCGCCTGCAGGATGCCGGGCACGGCATCGTAAAATGGGTTGACCGTTTCGCGAGCCTGGAAGTAGATGTCGGGATTTTGAGCAGTGCCGCGAATGAATGCGTGTTCCGGATTGAGCGCGCGGTTGCGATGCTCGTGAATTCTGCTCTGATCAATCATCTTCGCGATCTGATCATCCTCGATGAGTTCGATCGTGTTGATCTCATGCGAAGTTCTGAAGCCGTCGAAGAAATGCACGAAAGGCACGCGGCTTTCGAGCGTTGCAGCCTGGCTGATCAGTGCGAAATCCTGGGCGGCCTGTACCGTCGGTGAGCAAAGCATTGCAAAACCGGTTTGCCTTGCAGCCATGACATCCTGGTGATCGCCGAA
>JASFSD010000343.1:0-3839 GCA_050114575.1 Gammaproteobacteria bacterium
GAATGCATCGGGCGCGAACACCGTGTCCCGCAACAGCTGCATGGCGCGCAGCTGGTCCTCCAGGCTCACGGGAGTCAGCGGGTCACGCGCACCCGCCTGATTCACCATCGCCCGGTCGACGTAAACCCCCCCGATGAAGCGGGAGGCTACGGCTGCCGCCCGCCCGTACCGGTTTGCCGCCAGGGAAAAAGCATTGAGCAGCTTCTGATAGGAATCGCCGTCTTGAAGAAGACGATCGCTGAAGCCGGCAACGGCCTCGTTGACCACATCGATCTGATGCCCGGCAAACCCGATGGGGTCGCTCGTCAGATCATAGATCATGGCCCGCGGGTCGATGGCCTTACCCGGCGAGCGCATGTCGTCGGCGTCGTTGCCGAATGCGAGCGCGGGCTCCGTCGATCGGCTCAGTATCGTATCGAGCCTCGCGACCTCGTCGGCCGGATCGGCAAGGGCCTCGGAATAGCCGAAGTTGATCGCCCAGTGATCGTAGGGTCCTGGCCGCGTGGTATAGAACTGACCGTGCGTCTCTCCCGGCAACGCGAACGGAACCGCCGGATAGTCCATGACTGACCCGTGCAGGCCGACCGGATAGGTCGCATCGGGATCGAAGATCGCGTCGAGGCCATGCAGGTGGCTCGCGCGGAAATTGTGGTTCAACCCCAGTGTGTGGCCGATCTCGTGCAGCACGAGGAAGTGAATGAACTCTTCGAGCAGGCGCTCCTGCTCTTCACCATCGGCACCGAGCGCTTCGAGCGCAGCCGACGCGAACAGCATTTCCTGGTGCGCGACGGATCCAGCCATGCAGACAGTCGGGTCCAGGGACAGCTCGTTCTCGGCAAGCGTAGCCTCACCCAGCACGGTCGCCTCGCGCAGGTTGCTACCGATGACGGCATGCTCGAGCATGATGTCGGCGCCGAGCATCTGCCCTGTTCGCGGATCGGCAAAGGACGGACCGTAACCGCTGAATGGCGGATTTGGCGACGAGGTCCAGCGGATCACGTTGTATCTGAGATCACCGGCATCCCAATCGGCATCATCGGGCTGCACGCGAACCTCGATGGCGTTGCGAAAACCGGCCGACTCGAATGCCTCGTTCCACCGTAATGCCGCTGCCTCGATGATGGGGCGCAGCTCGACCGGAGTCGTGTTCTCGATCCAGTAGACGATGGGCTCGACCGGCTCGGAGATCGCGGCCGACGGATCACGCTTGACGAGATTCCAGCGATGAATCGAATCGCGATACGGTGTCAGATCGGTCGAGCTCAGATCCGTGACCCGGTCCGTGAAGTATCCGACGCGCGGGTCGTCGAACCTCGGCTCGAAATTGTTCTCGGGCGCCTCGATCAGAGAATGCTGCACCAGCAGGCTGACGAAGCGCGCATCGGTGACCTCGGCCCCGCCGCCGACATAGGCCTGCTCGTTCTTGTAGACATACTCGACGATGACGTCGGTGTTCTCGGGATAATTGCGAATCTCGCGAATCTTGGTCTTGGATGAATCGAGGCTGCCGATGCGAAAGCTCTCGTGCGCCGGGCGCTCGGGATTCGGCAGCGGCGCCACCGCGTTGAATGCCTCGGTGAGGAACAGATTGTTCGCATCGATCAGAATCGTTCCATCGTCCTCGTTCTCGGCCTCGATCTCGACATCGGCGGCGACGGCATGGCTGATGTTTGCATCGGCGGCCCGTGAAATGGCCTTGTCCGAGTCGAACCAGAAATTCGTGTTCTCGACGATGAATTCGACGCGATCGAAAAACCGGCTGATGCGAAAAACCTTGGCCCGGTTCATGCCGAAATTGCCACGGTAGCGACCGGCGGCGGTAACCCCGTTCTCGGAGTAAGTGAAATAGAGATACGTCTTGTCGAGCTGACCAGGGCTCAAGAGCATACGGAGATCGCCCGATTTTCGATCGCGATAGAGAGTGAACAGACCATCGATGCGATCACTGGTCTCGAGAATCTCCTCGATCGACTTCTCGTCGGAGTCGTCGCCCGACTCGCCGGCACCGCCACCGGACGCGGCGGGCTGGCCGAAAACCGGCGTCGCAGCGAATGTCAGGATTGCGAGCACAAGCAGGCCCGGTTGACGAAAGGCGCGGCGCGGCGCGGCCAGGCGGGCGTCCAGAGATTCTGAGAATCGCATCATCGGCGTCTCCTGAGCGACTTTGGTTGTCATGAGAGCATTCGGCCGGCGGCCGAAGAGCCCCGATTCTACGCCCGGGAGCCCGGGAACGGCATGCCGTCCCGGCGGCCGGCCGCTTGACAGCTTTGTCCGACGACGCTATCAGGATGTGCTGGAGTCCGGCAAGCCCGAGCGGCGGGCAGAATCGGGCCGAGGGGGAAATAGATCATGAGCAATCACTGGCGTCATTGCGCCCGCTTCCTGACCGTCGTTTTTCTGGCCTCGAGCCTCGGCATCGCCGGTGCCCAGACGCCCGACGTGGCCGAACCGTTCAAGGTCGGGACCTTTTCCATCGCCGGACAGCCGACCGTCGGCCTCATACTCAGGGACGCGCTCGTTGTCGAGATCGCGGCCGCCAACGCGGCATTCGAGCAGGAGCAGGATGCCGCGGAGGTCGCGATGCCCCGTAACATGCTCGGCCTGATCGAGGGCTATGAGACCGGCCTCAGAGGCAGGCTTTATGCGCTGGTCAATTATCTGGTCGACAGCGGCCGACTCGAGGGAGCCGCACGGCCGACGTACGTTCACGACGTGGCATCGGTCGAGTTTCTGCCCCCGATCCTTTACCCGAGCAAGATCATGAATGCCGCCGTCAACTTCTACACGCACGCCTGTGAGGGCTGCTCCGAGGAGGATCTTGCCCGCATGACGCGCGAACGGCAGCAGAACCGCGGCGTCCCCTACCTCTTTCTCAAGCCGACGCGCGGCGCCATCATCGGCAACGGCGACGAGATCGTGATCCCGTATGGCCGGGACCGAACGGACTGGGAAGTCGAGCTCGGCACGGTCATCGGCCGCCAGGGCAAATACGTCTCGGCGTCACGAGCCGAGGATCACGTCTTCGGCTACATGGTCACGATCGACGTCTCCGATCGCGGCGGTCGCCCGCCCGGAGGGTTCGGTGGCGGAACCGACTGGTTCGTCGGCAAGGGCCACGACACCTTTGCTCCGCAGGGGCCCTGGATCGTGCCGAAGGAATTCTACGGCGACCCCATGCAGCGCCTGCACCAGCAGCTCACGATCGACGGGGTCACGGTGCAGGAGGCGCGGGCCGGCGACATGATTCACTCACTCTGGGAGCTCATCGAATACGCTTCCTCCATGATCACGCTGTACCCCGGAGACGTTCTCAACAGCGGCACCTCGGGCGGCACCTCGATGGGTGCCTTCGAGACCGGATCGAGAAGCGGATACCTCGAGCCGGGAGAGGAGATCGCGGCGTCGATCGAGGGAATCGGCACCCTGAGGCACACCGTCGTAGCGGGCCCACGCCCGCCGGCTGATCTCACGGGCGCCCAGCTGCCACCGGTCGAGACCTACCAGAGCGGAAACTGACTGCGCTGCCGCTGAGCCGGCCGAGTCGGGCCATGGCGGCACTAAGCTTTCTTCGCCAGGAGGATGTCGAGCACCTGCTGAGCGTCCTCGTGATTGAGCTGCTGCAACTCGGCCTCGATGTCGTGCAGCACCCGCCTGCCCTCGAGCGTTGAAGGTCCCCGTTCCACGATCTGTCGCAGCTTGTGCGCAGCGAAGAGCTTCTCGCCGCCTTCGTAGAACAGCCCGGCAATGCCGAGCTCGGGCTGAACCGCGCTCAGCCCGCGGAACAGTCCGCGCAGCAGAGGCCTCGAGTAGCTGCGCCACATGGCCGAGTCGTGACGGAT
>JASFSD010000344.1:0-3829 GCA_050114575.1 Gammaproteobacteria bacterium
ATAGCAATACGCTGTCGCTGCCCGCCCGACAACAGCGCGCCGCGCTCACCGACTGCGGAGTCGAGCCCGTCGGCCAGCTCCCCGGCGAAATCGTTGACAAAGGCGAGCTCCGCTGCCCGCTCGACCGCGGCGCGCGAGGCATCCGCCAGCGAGCCGTAAGCGATATTCTCGGCGATGGTGCCGTCGAACAGCACGACATCCTGGCTGACGAAACTGAACTGGTTTCTCAATCCCTGCAGAGGATAGTCGCGGATATCCTGACCATCGAGACGAATCTCCCCCGCCGTCACCTCGTAGAAACGGGGCAGCAGACTCACGAGCGTCGACTTGCCGCTGCCGGATCGACCGACGATCGCGAGCGATCGTCCGGGCTCCACGCTGAAGCTCAGGTCGTGCAGTACGTCGTCCTGCTCCTCAGCGTAACGGAACGAGACGCCGTCGAACTCGACCGCGCCGGCGACTCTTGCAACCGGCTCCTCCGTGCCGCTCGGCTCGGCGTGCTCGTCGAGGATCGAGAACACGCTATCGCCCGCCGCAATGCCGCGCTGCAGAATGGCGTTGGTGCTGACCAGCCGCTTGAGCGAGGTCAGAAGAACGGCGACTGCCGTGATGAAGGCGATGAATTCCGGCGAGCCGATCGTCTGGCTGAGCCAGCCGGAGAAGATCAGAAAGACGATCGCCGCGATACCGATGACGACGACGAACTGAGTCACTGCGTCGCCGAATGTGCGTGCCGCAACGAGCCTGAGATGAAGCCGGAAATTTCGGCCGTTGATGTCCTCGAAGCGGCCGGTCTCGTACTCCTGACCGGAAAACGCTTTGACGATCCGCTGCCCTTGAAGCGCTTGGCCGGCGATACGGGTCACGTCGCCCATGGAATTCTGAATTCTCAGACTGTAACGGCGAAAAGCGCGGCTCATGGCACCAAGCAGCCCGGCGACCACGGGGCCGATGACACCGAGGATCAGCGTCAGCTCGAAACTGTAGTAGATCATGACCGCAATCATCACGGCGACGAGCAGGCAATCGCGAACAATGATGACGACAGCCGACGAAACGGCCTCGGCGACCTGCTCGGTATTGAAGGTCAAGCGGGAAATGAGATCACCGGTAGCGTGCCGGTCGTAAAAGGACGCCGGGAGGTAGAGGTAGCGCCGAAAGAGCTCCGTTCTCAAGTCACGAACGGCCGAGCGACCCACCCAGCTCAAGCCGTAGATAGTCAGAAAATCCATGGTGCCGCGCAACGCAAACACGACGATCAGCAACAGCGGTATCCGTAACGAATCGAGCAGACCATCGCCTGCCTCCGCCGAACCGAGCAGCTCCTCCTGAAACTGCTCGAAGACATCCTCCATGAAGAATGGGACGAGCCCGGTCACGAGCGCATAGACGATCATCGCCAGCGCCGCCGGAATGATCACGAGCCGGTAGGGCCTGACGTAGCCCATGAGGCGTTTCAAGACTTCGCGCGTATCGGCCTCGTCCCCGCCTGTCATCTACGCAAACCGCTCATCACTTGATCGAGGAACTCAACGTCTTACAGCCGCGGCGCGACGCTAGCGGGCGTCGGGCGTTGTCACTGTGGCGATATTGACCGACGTGAACCCGAGCTCACCGGCGACACTCATTGCGGTGACCGTGGCCTGATGCGTCGAATCGGCATCGGCCCGGATGACGACTTCGACGTCGCGATTGTCACCCATCACGCGCTCGATTGCGGCACGCAAACGTCTGCGGTCGCTGTTGACGAGTTGCCTGCCGTTCAGCAGGTAGGTTCCCGTCTGGGTAATGCCGATCTCCAGGACCTCGACTTCGGTGACATCGACGGGCTCGGCGCTCGCTTCGGGGAGGCGGATATTGATCTCGGCCTCCCTGACGAAACTCGTCGAGACCATGAAGAACACGAGCAGCAGCAGGACGACGTCGATCAGCGACGTCAGGTTGATCTCAGGCTCGTCTTTTGACCGGTTCCGCAAGTTCATTGCTCAGCGCCTCGGCCTCGGTAGCATTCTGATAGGCAACGACTGCCTCGAGAAACTTGATCGTCTCCTTTTCCATCTGCACGACCAGCCCGTCGACACGGGCCCGCAGATAGCGATAACCGATAAGGGCGGGAATGGCGACGCAAAGACCCGCGGCCGTCGTGATCAGGGCTTCGGATATTCCACCGGCCAGCACGCCCGGGTTGCCGACTCCGCTCGCCGTGATGGCCGCGAACACCTTGATCATGCCGATCACGGTGCCTAGCAGACCCATGAGCGGCGATATCGCCGCTATCGTTCCGAGCGCATTGAGGTAACGCTCGAGCTCGTGTACCGAGTGACGGCCGACGTCCTCGATGCTTTCCTTGATCAGCTCCCGCGGCGCATGGCGATTTGCAAGACCCGTTGCCAGCATCTGACCGAGCGGCGAGCTTTCGTGCAGGCGCTGCAGATGCTCGGGATCCAGCTGATCGTTATGCACCCACTCCTTGACCTGCACGGCCAGATTCACGGGCAGCACACGCTTGGGCTGCAGGCTCCAGAGCCGTTCGAGAATGATCGCCGCGGCAATGACCGAGCAAACGACAATGGGCAGCATCAGCCAGCCGCCGGCTTGCACGATCTCGAGCATTAGCTACCTGTCAACCACCGATAACGCGCGCACTATAGCGCGGTCGCGTCGAAGTCACCAGAAAGCCAGGGCGTCGGCGCCTGCCAGTAGCGGCGACGTGCATGGCGCATCGCATCGAGCACCGGGCCGTCCGGACCGAAAGTGACGGAGATGGCGCCGTGATCGGCGGTCGTCAGGACCATCGCACCCGAATTCTGCCAGCGTCGAGTCACCTCCGGGCGCGGGAAATTCCAGCGGTTGTTGTGTGCTGCCGAGACGATTGCCGCCACCGGCCGCACGGCTCTGACGAAGGCCTCGGTCGACGAGGTCGAGCTGCCGTGATGGGGCACGACGACGACATCCGCCGCGAGCCGGTCCGAGCCGCCCAGGCTCGCCTCGGCTCTGGCTTCGATATCTCCGGTCAAGAGCAGTGATCCGGCTTGTGACTCGACGAGAACGACACAGGAGCTGTCGTTACCGGGAAAGATCCACCCCGCCGGAGGATGCAGTACGCTGAAGCGTACTCCATCGAACTGCCATGTCTGCCCGGCGGTACAGGTCTCTGTCTGGAAATCGTCGACGTCGGGCGAGGCGAGCAGTCTGACGCTCGGGTAACGCGAAATAATCGAGCGCGCACCGCCGGCGTGGTCGCTGTCGCCATGACTCAGAATCAACATGTCCAGGGGCCTTCGGCCCAGCGCGCCGATCGCGGGCACGACAATCTCGGCGCCCGCATCGAACCCGGAGCGGAACAGCGGACCCGCGTCGTACAAGACGCGATGCGTTGCGGTGTCGATGGCGACGGCAAGTCCGTGCCCCACATCGAGCACGGTGACCTCCGCGTAGCCGGGGCGAAGCCCCGGGCCCCGATCGAGCAACAGGGGCAGCAGGCCGAGCGCGGCCAGCCAGCGCCCGGGCAGACGATGGCGCGGAATCAGACAGCCGATCGCAACGACACTGAGCAGCAGCGCTGCCAGATCTGGGCGCGGCAGCTCGAAGGCAGCGAATTCGTGGCTCGCGGCCCATGCGAGCCCGCGCCAGGCCATCTCGGCAACCGTGCCGGCAACGTGAAAAATTCCGAGCAGGTTGGTATCGAATGAGGCCGCAAGGGCGGCAATCAGGCTGAGCGGCACGACGACGAGTGCAAACACCGGGATTGCAATCAGGTTGACGACAAGAGAGGCGAGCGAAACCTGGCCGAAGAACCAGATCACGAGCGGCATCAAGCCGAGGGTCA
>JASFSD010000345.1:0-3821 GCA_050114575.1 Gammaproteobacteria bacterium
CCTCGAGGGGCTCAAGGTCGTCATCGATGCATCTCACGGGGCAGCCTACAAGGGGGCCCCAAGGCTGCTGTCAGACCTCGGTGCCGATGTGGTGCCGGTCGGGTGTTCGCCGAACGGCCGCAATATCAACGCCGAGGTGGGTTCGACCCGTCCCGATCTGCTCAAGTTGACGGTCGCGGGTGTCCGGGCGCACGTCGGTATTGCGCTAGACGGTGACGGCGATCGCGTGGTCATGGTCGACGAGCGCGGTGAAATCGTCGACGGCGATGGCCTGCTCTATATCCTGGCCGAGGACCGGCTCGAGACCAACGCGCTGAAGGGTCCCGTCGTCGGCACCGTCATGAGTAACCTCGGTCTGGAGCAGGCGCTGACGCGGCTCGGAATCGAGTTTCATCGCGCCAAGGTGGGCGATCGTCAGGTGCTGGCGATGCTGCGCGAGCGCGGCGGCATCCTCGGCGGCGAAACCTCGGGTCACCTGCTTTGCCTGGACAAGACCACGACCGGCGACGGTCTCATCACGGCATTGCAGATTCTTGCGGTGATGCGCCGCACAGGTAAGAGCCTGAGCGAGCTGGCGGCCGGGATGACGCGGCTGCCACAGATTCTGGTCAACGTCAGGGTCGCGGAGCGCCCCGAAGTCGAGGCCAACGAGTCCATTCAGACGGCGATCAAAGATGCCGAATCCCAGCTTCGCGGCCGCGGCCGGGTGGTGCTCAGGGCTTCGGGGACCGAGCCGGTCGTCCGGGTGATGGTGGAAGGTGAGGACGAGGTCTTCGTCCGGCGGCTTGCCGGAGGGCTGGCCGATTCCGTGCGACGGGCACTGGGGTGAGCACAATGAGTCAGAGACGTCCGCTGATTGCGGGAAACTGGAAAATGAACGGGTCGCTGAGCGGTGGCGCCGAGCTCGTGAATGCGCTCGCTGCGGGGATCACTGCCTCGGACGCCGAGATGCTCGTCTGCCCGCCGTTCGTCTATCTCGGGAGTGCCGGTCGGTGGATCGGTGCAGCGCCGATTTCGCTCGGGGCCCAGAATCTCGCCGCCGAGCAGGGCACGGGAGCTTTCACCGGAGAAGTCAGCGGCGCGATGCTCGCCGATATCGGTTGCCGTTACGTGATCGTCGGGCACTCCGAGCGGCGGACGCTCTATGGAGAGAGCGACGCCGTGGTCGTCGAAAAATTCCAGGCGGCGCAGGCTGCGGGTCTCGTGCCCATCCTCTGTGTCGGCGAAAACCTCGAGCAGAGGGAAGGCGGGGACACGGATGCCGTCGTCTCCGGACAGGTCAATGCCGTGGTGGATGCGCTGGGCGTGAAGGTTCTGGCCGACGCCGTGGTTGCCTATGAGCCGATCTGGGCGATCGGCACTGGCCGAACGGCAACGCCCGACCAGGCACAGGCCGTGCATGCCATGCTGCGGAAACTCGTGGCCGATCACGATGCTATAATTGCCGATTCGCTGCGCATCCTTTATGGCGGCAGCGTCAAGGGCAGTAACGCGCACGATCTTCTGAGCCAGCCGGACATCGACGGAGGGCTGGTCGGCGGAGCGTCATTGGACGCAGCGGACTTTTTGGCAATTTTTGGGGCCGCGGACAGTTGAGCCGCCGGTTGACCGGTAATAATGATTGAAACTCTGATACTTTTCGGCCATCTGGTTGTGGCCGGACTGATCATCGCGCTGGTATTGCTGCAGCGCGGCAAAGGGGCCGAGGCCGGCACGGGGTTCGGCTCCGGCGCCTCCGGGACCGTCTTCGGTGCCCGCGGCTCGGCCAATTTTCTGTCGCGCGCGACGGCGATACTCGCGACACTGTTCTTTGCGACCAGCCTGACGCTCGCCTATTTTTCCACGCGTGTGACGGGCCCCGGGTCTCTGCTCGAGGGTTCCGTGCTCGGTGGCGTCGAGGCGGAAAGCCCCGGCGAAGCTGTGGTTCCGGACCCGGATAGTCCTCCCGGGCTTGGCTCCGACGCAATCGACGAACTGCCCTCGATCAATCTCGACAATCCGCCGGGAGCCGAGGAAGGCAGCAACTGAGCATCGTTTCTTGATCTGGGCCGACGTGGTGGAATTGGTAGACACGCTGTCTTGAGGGGGCAGTGGCGCAAGCCGTGCCGGTTCGAGTCCGGCCGTCGGCACCAAATCCAGATCAGATGCGCACATGGTATGGGATGCTAGCGGGCGGACTGATAAACTTAGCACTCCGCCGTCCCCTCCGGTGATTGATGCTAGCCAGTTACGCGCCAGTCCTGATCTTTGTGCTCGTCGCCGGAGCCTTTGGCCTGGTGCTGCTCGTGCTCGGATTCGCGCTCGGGCGCGGCCAGAAGGACCGGCATAAACTGTCACCATACGAATGTGGTTTCGAGGCCTTCGAAGACACGCGCATGCGCTTCGACGTGCGCTATTACCTCGTCGCCATCCTGTTCATCATCTTCGATCTCGAGATCGCCTTTCTCGTCCCGTGGGCCGTGGCGCTCGACAGAATCGGCGTCATCGGCGTCGTCGCCATGGGGATTTTCCTGGCGGTGCTCGTCGTCGGCTTTGTATATGAGTGGCGCAAAGGGGCGCTGGAGTGGGATTGAGCCAGGAAATGCCATTCGACGTGCCGGAGGTCATGGACCGCGGCTTCGTCGTGACTCAGGTCGACAAACTGATCAACTGGGCACGCACCGGCTCGATGTGGCCGATGACATTCGGCCTCGCCTGTTGTGCCGTCGAAATGATGCACGCCGGCGCATCCCGCTACGATCTCGACCGGTTCGGCATCATCTTCAGGCCGAGCCCGCGGCAGTCGGACGTCATGATCGTTGCCGGCACGCTCGTCAACAAGATGGCCCCGGCTCTGCGTAAGGTTTACGACCAGATGCCCGAGCCGCGCTGGGTGATTTCCATGGGGTCCTGCGCCAACGGTGGCGGGTACTATCATTATTCGTATTCTGTCGTCCGCGGTTGCGATCGCATCGTTCCCGTGGACGTCTACGTGCCGGGTTGCCCGCCGACCGCGGAAGCCCTGTTATTCGGGATAATCCAGCTGCAGCAAAAGATTCGGCGTACTCATACGATTGCGCGCTAAGTAACGAATGAATTGAATCCGCGGCGCCGCACGGGTGGCCGCCGCTGGCGAGTGTTTGAATGAAGGACAGCGAGCTTTCGAAGAAATATCGCGATCTCGATACGCTGATCGTCGAGTGCATGGACGACAAGCTCGAGCGCGTCCCTTCGTCGACTGGTGAGCTGACCTACCAGGTCGCAGCGAAGGACCTGATCGAGTGCGGCACCAAGCTGCGCGATGAGCCGGATCTGGGCTTCGAGATGCTGATGGATCTGTGCGGGGTCGACTATCTCGGCTACGGCCGGGACGAATGGCACACCGAGGAAGCATCCGGAACGGGCTTCAGCCGCGGCGTCGAGCGCGATCCTGGGGCGCCGGCTGCACGGCTCGGTGAGCTCGAGGCCGAATATGCGCCACCGGGACGCTTCGCCGTCGTCTATCACCTGCTCTCGATAAGCCACAATCGGAGGCTCCGTCTCAAAGTCTTCTGCGAGGATGACGCCCGGCCACAGGTTCCATCGTTGACCGCAGTATGGGCCTCGGCGGACTGGTACGAGCGCGAGGCGTTCGATCTCTACGGGATCCTGTTCCGCGGGCATCCGGACCTCAGGCGCCTTCTGACCGACTACGGCTTCATCGGTCATCCATTCCGCAAGGATTTTCCGCTCATCGGCAATGTCGAGATGCGCTTCGATCCGGAAAAGGGCCGGGTCGTATACGAGCCGGTTCAGATCGAGCCGCGCACGCTGGTGCCCAAGGTCATTCGCGACGACGCGCG
>JASFSD010000346.1:0-3820 GCA_050114575.1 Gammaproteobacteria bacterium
ACCTTCGGGTTCAGGCAGCGACCGAATCGGCAACTGATGCGTCAGAAAGGCGGAAATCGCCAGCAGCAGAACGAGCCCCACCGTGCCGAACACTTTCAGGAGCGATTTTTCTCGCGGGCCCCCTGTCGAGGCAATCACGAGCACGACGAAGCCCACGTAAGCCGGGAACATCTGCCATCGCCAGCCTTCGAAGATCAGGCCAAGCCCGAAGATGACGGCGCCGGCAATGGCGACAGTCGGATTGGTCAGGCGAGGATGAACCGGACCGAAGATCACCTGAAGAATCGCGAACGCGAACAGCGTCAGAAACAGAATCTCGAAAATTTGCATGACCGGTCACCCCCTTTTTCAGGACTAAGGGGCAAGTTGTGTGCCAAAACCGCATACGATCATGGAACCCTCGATTCTGTTGACATTTCGGCGCTAAGGGGATCCCTCGCGCGTGATGGCGATTGCGTATTTTCGCCAGTCTATGGTTGATCTCGCCCCGACGAGGCAAATTTTTCCTGCCATCCAGACACAACTATTGCTCGCGCTGAAACTCGTCGCTCACGATGTGCGCCGCAACATCGCCGATCTGCTCGGCCGTCAAGAGCTGCAGCTGTCCGAAGGCCGGCATATCGCCTTGACCGTTGAAGATCGCTGCGACGACCGCTTCGTCATCCAGGCCCGAGCTCGTCAGGGCCGGGCCGCCGTGACCGCCCGTACCTTCGGCGCCGTGACAGAACGCGCAGGTCTGGGTGTAGATGAGCTGCCCGCGCTCGGCGCTGGCATTGGCGATATCGGGTAACCCGGTCGGGGCGGCAGTGGCGGAATCGGCCACCGGCATGCTCACCGGATCGAGCGTGCCCTCCAGAGAAAACAGCCAGACGCTGTCGCCACGTGTGGACCCGGCAAACAGGTTGCCAGCCGAAAACACGGCAACATATTGCGTACCGTCGTACTCGAATATCGCCGGCGGCGCATTGACGCCGGCGTCGGTCTGAAATTCCCAGAGCTTGCTGCCGTTCCCGGCATCGAATGCCATGAACCGGCCGTCGTTGCGTCCTATGAACAGCAGTCCCGTCGCCGTGACGGCCGAACCGCTGTAGCAGATGTCTGCCCAGCGCTGTTGCCAGACCAGAGTATTGGTCGTGACGTCGACCGCAGCGAGAATACCGAACGTCGGCAGCTCGACGGCACTGCGCAGGGTTCCGCCGATGCGCTCCTCTCCCGGCACCGGCGACTCGTTGTCCACGGGAGCCGAATACACGAGGGTCTGATGCGCATCGTTGGCGCAGACGTAGTAGACGCCGTTCTGCGGATCGTAGGACGACGGCGGCCAGTTCGCGCCGCCGATCGCACCGGGCTTGAGCACGACCGTCTCGTCCCAGTACGGCGTGAAGATGCGCCCGTCGTTGACGAGCTCGAAACCTTCCGGCGCGATATCGATGCGATGAGGCACGAAGGCATCGCCGAGCGGATAGGGCTGCGTAGCCGCCGTTGCCTGCCGCGGCTCCTGAGGAACAGGACGCTCTTCGATGCCGATCAGAGGCTCGCCGCTGACTCGATCCAGAAGATACAGCCATCCTGTCTTGCCGGTCGCGGCCAGCCCGCGGCGTTGCCGGCCGTCGATCTCGATATCGAACAGGATCACGGGGGTCGGCATGTCGTAATCCCAGATGTCGTGATGAACGGTCTGGAAATGCCAGCGGTATTTTCCCGTGGCCGCATCGAGAGCGATGACGGACGACGTGTACAGATTGTCCCCGGCCCGATGGGAACCATCGAGATCGGGATTGGCGTTGGCCGTGGAGAAGTAGATCAGGCCGAGCTCGGGATCGACGGCCGGCGTCTGCCAGACCGAGCCGCCGCCAAAGCGCCAGGCCTCGTTGTCCGCGGGCCAGGTTTCATGGCCGGGCTCGCCGGGACCGGGCACGACGTAGAAAGTCCAGAGCAGCTCGCCATCGTCGGCAGAGAACGCTTTGACGCGGCCGCGCGTCGCATACTCCGCCCCGGCGAAACCCGTGATGACCATGCCGTCGTAGTAAAGCGGGGCGCCCGTGATCGTGTACCCTTCCTGCCACGGCTCGCCCTGCACCGACCAGGCGACCTCGCCCGTTTGCTGATCCAGCGCGACCAGCCTGCCGTCCAGCTGGCCAACGAAGACTCTTCCGTCCCCTAGAGCCACGCCCCGACTCGTCCAACCGCAACAGACCGTGCTGATGGTGTCGTCGAGATTGGCTTCATATTTCCACAGAATCTCGCCCGTGACGACGCTGAGCGCGAAGACATCGTTCGCGCCGGTCGGGACGTAAATGACGCCTTCGTGAACGATGGGCTGTGCCTCGCCCGAGTACCGCGACCCGACGCCTGAGGCATCGAGATGTGTGCGCCATACGGCCTTGAGCCGCGCCACGTTCTCCGGCGTGATATCGCCGAGCGGCGAATAACGCTGATTGGCCAGATTGCCGCCATTCGTCAACCAGCCGTCAGTCGGCAGCGCAGCGAGCGTCTCGCCGGAAAAGGCAGGTGCCCGCACACCGGTCTCCTGTGTCACAGCCAGACATGTCCAGGCTGCACATACAGAGAACAAGACAGGCCTCGAGACGCGCGTGGGTGTGGATTGGGAAGGCATTCGCATAAGACGTCAATCCGCTGTGTATTGAAAAGCCGGCTGACCGAACTGTTGCCGCAACCTGTCGATTTCTTCGATCAGCGCGAATTCCTGCAGTCGTTGTTTCATTGACTCCGCCGGGGCTCAGCCCGGTTGCCGCATGAACTCTTTGAGATCTTCGACATTGTCGCGGTCCGTGATGATCACGACTTCGTCATCGACCTTGAGGCTCATATCCTCGTCGGGGAGGATGAACTTCCCGTTGCGATAGACGCAGACCACGCGCGAGTGCGTCGGCAGGTTCAGATCTGCAACGGAGCTCTCCTGGGATTCGTGCACGACGAACGAGACGACCCTCGCCTGCTCGCGAATCATCGTCGACAACTCGAGTGGATCCCTGCCTTCGCACATGTCGGCCAGATGGAGACCGATCGTCCTCGCCGGAATGATCGTGTCCTCGAGCCCGAGCTCGATACAGATGTGCTCGAACTCGGGATCGTCGATCTTGGCCACCACACGCTTGAAACCCAGCGAGCGGCCGACCAGTGCGGCGATGATATTGGCCTGGTCGCTTCCGGTTACGCAGAAAAGCACATCGGTGCCGTTCGGGTCGGCTTCCTGAAGTATCGCGGGTTTGCTGCCATCGCCCTGGAGGATGCCGCAGTCGAGCTGCTGTGGCAGCTCCTCGACGAGCGCCTTGTCGCGCTCGATGATCACGACCTCGTGGCCGCGCTTGAGCAGGGTTCGCGCCGTCATCAAACTCAGCGTACTGGCGCCGACAAATACTACTCGCACTTCATCCGGCCCGTTTCCCGATCCACGTGGCGGGATAGAGTATCACCAGCAACGCCAGAGCCTCCAACCTGCCGAACACCATGTCGATGCAAAGGACGAGCTTGAGCGGCCACTCGAGATCGGCGGCTGTGATACCGGTCGAAAGGCCCACCGTGCCAACGGCTGAAGTGACCTCGAACAGCGCGTCGAGCGGCGCGTAGCCGAACGCAACGAACACGATCCAGGACGAGCCGACTGCTATGACGATCAGAAACGCGATCAGCATCGCCTGCTCGATCTCCACCCTCTCGAGCAGCTTGCCCGCCAGCCTGGGTTGGGCGACAGCGTGCGGCGGCATCGCGACCCGGCGCAGATAGTACTGCACAAGCCGCGCGATGATGAGCAGACGCAGCAGCTTGATGCCCCCGGCGGTCGACCCGCTGCCACCGC
>JASFSD010000347.1:0-3806 GCA_050114575.1 Gammaproteobacteria bacterium
GAACCGTGTGCGCGGCCTCGGGAAAGTGCAGGGAGTAAAGGTCGATCCGGTCACGAACCTCGTCGGAAACATCGACTCGAGATTCCGTCTGGCTCAGATGGCGCGCCAGCTCGTGACACTCGTCGAAATACAGATTGAGGACGAGAGTCCGGTTGCGCTCCAGACTCTTGCGGATACTCTTCCCGGTGACCTCGGGGTGACCGTCCATGTCGCCACCGACCCAGGAGCCGAAACGCACCAGAACGGGAACTCGAACCCGTCTCGAATCTTCGCCGTATACCGCCTCCAGTGCTGCTTCGATACTCTCGTAAAACGCTGGAATCACGCGATAGATCACGTCCGTCAGGAAGAACAGGATGTGCTCGGCCTCGTCACCCAGTCCCGGCGTCTGCGAGTGATCGTCGGTTTGCCAGCCGGTGGTCATTTCCAGCCGGATCCGGCCGAGAATTGCCGTCATCTCCTGCGGCGTCAGGTACGGATCCAGCATCTGCACCAGGTACTTCGCAATGCTGTGCTCTTTTCTCAGCAGAGTGCGCCGGGTGACTTGAATCGAGTGCGATGTGAAAACCGGATTGAGCTCGACCCGTTCGAACGCCTGCTGTATCTCCTCGCGGCCGATCCCCTGATCTTTGAGCCGGCTGAGAGTATCCATCCAGCCGAAAGGCTGTGGCGTGCTCGAATCCTTGAGGTAAGCACGGCGACGCCGAATGCGGTGCACCTTCTCGGCCATATTCACCATCTGGAAGTAGGTCGAGAATGCGCGAACGAAATCGCTGGCGGTTTCCGGCGCCAGCTCTCTGATCAGGTTTCGCAGCTCGGATGTCGCTTCGCTGTCGCCTTCACGGTGGGCGATGGCTGCGAGACGCGCTGCTTCGACGAGATCGAACAATGCCTCCCCGCCCTGTTCCTTGACCAACTGCCCGACGAGACGCCCGAGGCGACGCACATCATCCTTCAGCGCCTTGTCTTTCTCGGCGAAGACGATCTCCGAGCGGGCAATCGGATTTGCAGCAGGATCGGACATTGAGACGATGGGTTTCTCTGCTAGCGGTAGGCGCTGGCCTGAAGCTCGAACAGCCCCGCGTAGCGCCCGGCCCGCGCCATGAGATCTTCGTGATTTCCTTGTTCGAGTATTGTGCCATGCTCCATGACCGCAATCGTATCCGCCTGTCGCACGGTAGAGAAGCGATGCGAGATCAGAATGACAATCTTGTCGCGGGTCAGCGTGCGAAAGCGTTCGAAAACCTGCATCTCCGTTTCTGCGTCCATCGACGATGTCGGCTCGTCGAGGACCAGGATGTCGGCATGTTCTCGCATGAAAGCCCGCGCGAGCGCGATTCTCTGCCATTGTCCGCCGGACAGTTCCTGCCCGCGGTTGAACCAGCGACCGAGCTGAGTACCGTAACCCTCGCTCAGAGCCTCGATGAAATCGCTCGCCTGGCCTCTCTCCGCTGCGCTGGCCCATCGGTCCGGATCCTCGAGCGCAGACTCGTCGCCGATCCCGATATTCTCGCCGACGGTCAGCTGATAGCGCATGAAGTCCTGAAAGATCACACCGATGCGATCGCGCAGGGCTCTCGAATCCCAGTCCCCGAGCTCGGTGCCCTGATACGTTATTCGCCCCTGGTCCGGCGGGTAGAGCCCGGCAAGGAGTTTGACCAGTGTGGTTTTGCCTGAACCGTTGTGACCCACCAGAGCGAGGGTCTGACCCGGCTCGATAGTCAGGGACAGATTCTTGATCGCGGGCTCGTTCGCACCCGGATAAGTGAAGCTGACATTTTCGAAAACGACTCCCTGCTCGGGGTCGACGCCCTCGACCCGGTTTCCCGAGCTGGCCCGCACAGGCTCCTCCATGAACCCGTAGAGATTGGACAGGTAGAGGTTGTCTTCATACATCCCTCCGATCGAGCTCAACATGGCCGAGACGGCCCCCTGACCTTGTTTGAAGACCATGAGATACATCGTCATCTGACCCAGCGTGATCGTGCCGGCGATCGTCGCCAGGGCCACCCAGACATAGGCTCCGTAGAATGCGGCGCTGGCGAGCAGGCCGAGCGCGAAGCCCCAGCTGTCTCGCCGAATCGTCAGGCGTTTCTCTTCCTCGTAGAGCTCTTTGAATATGCCGCGGTAACGCTGCATCAGATTCGGGCCGAGATTGAAGAGCTTGACCTCCTTGGCGTGATCCTCCCTCGCCAGGACGATCTCCAGATACAGCAACATACGCCGTAGCGGCGAGCGCCATTGAAAGACTCGAAACCTCTCCCCCGAAAACTTCGCCTCGGCAAAGAAAGACGGAAGGCCGGCAACAATGAGAATGACGACAGCGAAAACGGAAAACTGAATCAGAAGGCCGGCATATCCGATCAGCACGATGCCATTCTGAATGAACGAAAACGTACGATTGACGAGACTCAAAGGCCGTGTCGACGCTTCCTGCCGAGCCCGATTCAGCTTGTCGTAAAACTCGGAGTCTTCGAATTGCGCCAGGCTCAGTGTTTGCGCCTTGTCCAGAATCATCTCGTGGACACGCTGGCTCAGTAACACTCTGAGCAGCGACTGACAGAATCCGATGCCGCGCTGGGCAGCCGCCAGCAGCGCAACCAGGACGCCCTCGATCGCGACCAGCCAGAGCGCCGCGGCATAGTCGACAGCAGCGCCCGACTGATTCTGGGCGATGAGGGCCACGACCGTATCGACGATGAGCTGGCCGACGTATGCGATTCCCGCCGGCAGCACTCCCGCGAGTATGGTCAATGCGCCAAGCCCGATGGTCAGCCCACGATGAGTCGTCCAGACCAGCACGATCGCGCGACGGCTGTAGTCGGCCAGATGGACTAGATTTCGGGCGCCGTATCCGGTTTCGGCTGCGCCGTTTGTGTTACCTGCGTGTTGAATGTTGCCGTCTTGGTTTGGTGATTGCCTGGCGGGCATGTTATTAGACTCAGACGCATCTGCCGAGGCCGACAGCCAGTGCCGTCATTTCCGGAATTCCACACCCTCTTCGTTCTGCTGGTCACCGTATTCGCGCTGTATCTGTTCACACGCGACAGGCTGCCGCTCGAGGCCTCCGGGCTTGCGATTCTGACGTTGCTCGTCGTCGTCTTCGTCGTCGTCCCGTATGGGCCACCCGGCGACCAGCTGTCATCGGAACGGCTGCTGTCGGGGTTCAGCAATCAGGCGCTGATAACCGTCTGCCTGCTCATGGTCCTCGGCAAGGGCATGGAAACCACGGGGGCCCTGCAGCCGCTGGCGATCTGGCTTGCGCGCGCATGGACCGTCAGGCCGCGCCTGGCCAGCCTCGCAACGATGGTGATCAGCGCTATTCTGAGCGCGTTCGTCAACAACACCCCGGTCGTTGTGATGCTGCTTCCTATGCTCGTAGGCGTCGCTGTCAAGAACAGGCTCGCGCCTTCGTCAATTCTGATGCCGGTGGGCTTCTCGACGATCCTCGGCGGCATGGCAACCACGATCGGCTCGTCGACCAACCTTCTGGTCGTGTCGATCGCCGAGGAACAGGGGCTCCCGGAGTTCAACATGTTCACGTTCAGTCTGCCGGTGATGATCATCGGCAGCATCGGTGTGCTCTATCTGTGGCTGGTCGCGCCCAGGCTGCTGCCGGTTCGGCAGCCGCCGATGTCCGACACGTCTCCTCGCGTCTACAACGCCGTGTTTCATGTGAACGACGACAGCCTGTGCTGCGGCATGACCTTCGCCGACTGTCTGGCATTGACCGATAACCGCATGCGGGTGGACCGGATCCAGCGGGGCAAGGGTCTGTTCGTCACCAAACTGCCGTCCGTCATTCT